>DAOMBL010000212.1:0-6345 GCA_035427325.1 Casimicrobiaceae bacterium | reverse complement strand
CTTCAGCCCGACACTGGCACTGCGGACTCCCTGTGGGTCGGGCTTCAGCCCGACATCGCCCCCGCGCACTCCCCGTGGGTCGGGGTTCGGCCGGGCATGCTCCGCGGCGACACGAACGAACTGCGTCGGCCTGAAGGCCGACCCACACCCCTCCCGCCGCGGGCCGCGCTTCGGTCCGACACCGCCTCCTCCCATTCCCCGTGGGTCGGCCTTCAGGCCGACGGTTTTCGCGATGCGACCAGCGTCGGGCTGAAGCCCGACCCACAGCCGACCGTGCGGCGATGAGCGACGACAGCACGCTCCGAAGGCACCGCGACGCGATCGACGCGCTCGACCTCGAGATCCTCGCTCGCCTGTCGGAGCGGGCGCGCCACGCGCAGGCGATCGGCCGGCTCAAGGAAGGTTCGGGAGGTCCGGCCTACCGGCCGGAACGCGAAGCGCAGGTCCTCGCCCGGCTCGCGAAGGCCAATGGCGGCCCGCTCGCCGGCGAAGCCGTCGCCTGCGTCTTCCGCGAGATCATGTCCGCCTGCCGCGCCCTCGAGCGTGCCTTGACGATCGCCTACCTGGGCCCGCAGGGCACGTTCACGCACGCGGCGGTCCTGCAGCACTTCGGTTCGTCGGTCGTCGCGCTGCCGCAGGCGACGATCGACGACGTGTTCCGTGCGGCGGAGTCCGGCCGGGCCGACTACGCCGTCGTGCCGGTCGAGAACTCGACCGAGGGTGCGGTCGGACGCACGCTCGATCTCATGGTGTCGACCGACCTGTCGGTGATCGGCGAGGTCAAGCTCCGGGTGCGACAGAACCTGCTGTCGAAGGCGTCCACGATCCACGCGGTCACGAAGATCTATTCGCACGCGCAGTCGTTCGCGCAGTGCGTGCAGTGGCTCGCGAGCCACCTGCCTTCGGTACCCCGGATCGTCGCGGCGAGCAACGCGGAGGCCGCGCGCCTCGCCTCCGACGAGCCCGGCGCCGCGGCGATCGCGGGCGACATCGCTGCCGCCACCTACGCGATCCCGGTGCTCGCGTCGCACATCGAGGACGAGCCGAACAAAACGACGCGTTTCTGGGTGCTCGGGCGCCAGTCCGTGGGTGCGTCCGGCCACGACCAGACCTCGATCGTCCTGTCGGCGCCCAATCGCCCGGGCGCCGTCCACGAACTGCTCGGTCCGCTGGCGAGGCACGCCGTGTCGATGACCCGGTTCGAATCGCGGCCCGCGCGCCCCGGATCCTGGGAGTACCTGTTCTACATCGACGTTTCCGGGCATCGCGACGATCCGCCGGTCGCCGCGGCGCTCGACGAACTGCGCCGCGCCGCCCCCTACCTCAAGCTGCTCGGGTCCTACCCGGTCGCACGCGAGCCATGAACACACGAGACACCACGATGTCCGGGACCGCGGACGCCGGTCCGGCGCCGCGCGCCCCCGCGTGGGTGCGCGCGATCGCGCCCTACGTGCCCGGCAAGCCGATCGAGGAACTCGCCCGCGAACTCCACCTCGATCCCGCGACGATCGTCAAGCTCGCGAGCAACGAGAATCCGCGCGGCGCGAGCCCGAAGGCGCTGGCGGCGATTCGCGAAGCAGCGCACGATCTCACACGCTACCCCGATGGCAGCGGTTTCGCGCTGCGCTCGGCGCTCTCGCAGTTCCACGGCGTCGGCCCGGAACGGATCGTGCTGGGGAACGGCAGCAACGACGTGCTCGAAATGGTCGCGGCGGCGTTCCTCACGCCCGGCGACGAAGCGGTGTACGCGCAGTACGCGTTCGCGGTCTATCCGCTCGCGACGCGCGCGCGTGGGGCGACCGGCGTCGAAGTGCCGGCGCGCGACTACGGCCACGACCTCGGCGCGATGCGCGCCGCGATCACGCCGCGCACACGTGTCGTGTTCGTCGCGAACCCGAACAACCCGACCGGCACGTGGGTGGCGTCGGAGGCCATCGCCGAGTTCGTCGCCTCGGTGCCGCGTGAAGTCGTGGTCGTGCTCGACGAGGCCTACGACGAGTACCTGCCGCAGGAGGGGCGCTCGCCGTCGATCGGTTGGGTCGTGCGCCACCCGAATCTCGTCGTCACGCGTACGTTCTCGAAGGCCTACGGGCTCGCCGCGCTGCGGATCGGCTACGGCGTGATGGATCCGTCGGTCGCCGCGCTCCTCGACCGCGTCCGCCAGCCGTTCAACGTGAACTCGTTCGCGCAGGCCGCGGCGATCGCGGCGCTGGGCGATGCCGCCTACGTCGAGGAGAGCGCGCGACTCAATCGGGAGGGAATGCGCCAGCTCGAGCACGGCCTCGCGAAGCTCGGCGTGCCCCTGCTGCGTTCGCACGGGAATTTCCTGATGGTGCGGATCGGCGACGCGGCGGCGGCCTACCAGGGCTTGCTGCGCGAAGGCGTCATCGTGCGCCCGGTCGCGGGCTACGGGCTGCCCGAGTGGCTGCGCGTCACGATCGGCCTCCCGTCCGAGAACGAGCGCTTCCTCGCGGCATTGGCGCGTGTCCTCGGCCGCTGACGCCGGGGGCGGAACGGCGATGGACGAATCCCCGGCATCGCGTCCGATCGGACGACTGGTCGTGGTCGGCGTGGGCCTGATCGGCGGCTCCTGCGCGCTCGCGCTCAGGTCGGCCGGTGCGGTCCGCGAGGTGGTCGGCGTCGGCCGCACGCGCGCGAACCTCGACGAGGCGATCGCGCGCGGCATCGTCGATCGCGCACACACGCTCGACGACGGGTGGACCGCCGAACTCGCCGGCGCGGACATCGTCCTCGTGGCCACGCCGGTGGGCGAGATCGCACCGATGCTCGCCGCCGTCGCGCGCCATGCGGGGCCGGCCTGCGTGGTCACCGATGCAGGCAGCACCAAGCAGGACGTGGTCGCCGCGGCGCGCGCCGCGTTCGGTCCGCGCCTCGCCCGCTTCGTGCCGGCGCACCCGATCGCCGGCACCGAGCACTCGGGGGCGGCCGCGGCGTTCCCGACGCTGTTCCGCGACCGCACGGTCGTGTTGACGCCGCTGCCGGAAACCGCCGCGGACGCGGCCGGATCGGTGCGCTCGCTTTGGGAACGGTGCGGAGCGCGCGTGATGTCGCTCGAACCGCGCGAGCACGACCGGATCTTCGCCGCGGTGTCGCACCTGCCGCACGTGCTCGCGTTCGCGCTGGTCGCGCAGCTCTCCGCGCGTCCGGACGCCGGGGCACTGTTCGCGCACGCGGCTTCCGGCTTCCGCGACTTCACGCGCATCGCGGGCAGTTCGCCCGAGATGTGGCGCGACATCGCGCTCGCGAACCGCGGCGCGATCTCCGAGGCCCTCGCGGCCTACCGGGGGATGCTCGACGACCTCGCGGCGGCGATCGACCGCGGCGACGCGGCCGTGCTGGAGCGCGTGTTCGCGCAGGCGAGTGCCGCGCGGCGGCGCTGGCAAGCGGGCGCGGTGGCGCCCCCGGCGCCGGTCGACCGGTGACCCGCAGCGCGCCGATGGCATCGCCCGACCTGACGCTCGCCGCGTGCAGCCACGCCGAGGGCACGGTCGCGCTCCCCGGTTCGAAGAGCATCAGCAACCGGGTACTGCTGCTCGCTGCGCTCGCCCGGGGCACGACGCGGGTGGAAGGCGTACTCGCGGCGGACGACACCGACCGCATGATCGAGGCGCTCGTGCAACTCGGCGTCGATGTCGGGCTCGACACCGCTTCCCGGACCTGCCTCGTCCACGGGGCCGGCGGCGCCTTCCGGACGCGCTCCGCGAGCCTCATGCTCGGCAACGCCGGAACGGCGTTCCGGCCGCTCACCGCGGTGCTCTCCGTCCTGGGCGGCGACTACGTGCTCGACGGCGTCGCGCGGATGCGCGAGCGGCCGATCCGCGATCTCGTCGCGGCGCTGCGCTCGCTCGGGGCGACGGTGCACTGTCTCGGCGAGGAGGGCTACCCGCCGCTCGCGATCCGCGGCGACGGCGTCGAGGCGGGCAGGAGCGTGCCGATCCGCGGCGACATGTCGAGCCAGTACCTGTCGTCGTTGCTGATGGCCCTGCCGCTCGCGAGGGGCGCCGACCGGGCGGCCACCGAAGTGCGGCTCACGACGCCGCTCGTTTCGCGGCCCTACGTGGACATCACCACGCGGCTGATGGCGCGCTTCGGCGTTGCCGTCGCGGAGCCCGACGAATCGACGTTCGTGGTGCCGGCCGGGGCGCGCTACGCGAGCCCCGGTGCGATTTCGGTCGAGGGCGACGCGTCGTCGGCGTCCTACTTCCTCGCGGCCGGCGTGCTGGGCGGTGGCCCGGTCCGAGTGACCGGCGTCGGGCGCGATTCGATCCAGGGCGACGTCGCCTTCGCGGACGTCCTCGCCGGACTCGGCGCCGATGTCCGGTTCGGCCCCGACTGGATCGAAGCGCGGACGGGAGCGGCGCTCGCCGGCGGCACGATCGACTGCACGGCGATTCCTGACGCCGCGATGACCCTCGCGATCACGGCGATCGTCGCGCGGGAGAGGACCACGCTCACCGGCATCGCGAGCTGGCGCGTGAAGGAGACCGACCGCATCGCCGCGATGGCCGCCGAATTGCGCAAGCTGGGCGTCGCCGTGGACGAGGCTCCGGACGCGATGACGGTCCATCCGGCCGCGAAACTCCGCGCGGCGACGATCGACACCTACGACGACCACCGGATGGCGATGTGCTTCTCGCTCGTCTCGCTCCTCGGGACCGCGGTCACGATTCGCGATCCGGCGTTCGTCCGCAAGACCTTCCCGCGCTATTTATACGCGTTCCACGGCCTCGACGGCGGGAAGGCCGCGGCGTGACGAATGCACTCCGCGCGGTCGCGTCGGGCGAGGGCGTGCCCGTCGTCGCGATCGACGGTCCGGCGGCGTCGGGGAAGGGCACGGTCGCCTCGCGCGTCGCGCGTGCGCTCGGTTACCGCCTGCTCGACAGCGGCGCACTCTATCGGCTGGTCGCGCTGAAGGCGATCGATGCGGGTGTGCCCTTCGACGACGCCGCGAGCGCGGGTGCGCTCGCGCGTTCGCTCGACGCGCGTTTCGAGCCCGGTCAGGTGTTCCTCGACGGCGAGGACGTGACGGAGGCGATCCGCGGGGAAGCGGTGTCGGAAGCGGCATCGCGCATCGCGGTACACCGCGACGTGCGAACCGCGCTGCTGGAACGACAGCGCGCCTTCCGGCGGCCCCCGGGGCTCGTCGCCGACGGACGCGACATGGGCACGGTCGTGTTTCCCGACGCCATCACGAAGGTGTTCGTCACCGCGACGCCCGAGGCACGCGCCGAACGGCGGCGCCTCCAGCTCGCCGAGCGGGGCGTGGTCGCGGACCTGGACGCGCTCCTCGAGGACATCCGCGAGCGCGATCGCCGCGACGCGTCCAGACCGATCGCGCCCCTCGCGCCCGCCGCGGACGCCTTCGTGCTCGACACCACCCGCCTCTCGATCGAGGAAGCCGTCGCGCGGGTGCTCGCGCACCACGCGCAGACGTCGCGCGCGCTCGGCGGCGCGCCCCCCGAAGCGCGATCGGGCTAGCCGCCCGACAGGGCAGGGAAGACCGCGACCTCGTCGCCGTCGCGGACCGGCGCGTCGTCGCCCGGGACGAGCATCCGGTTGACGGCGAAGCGCGCCTCCTGGCCGCCGAACACGCGCCAGGGATCGCCCCGTCCGCTGAGGTGGGCGCGAAGGGCGCCCACCGTCGCGACCTCCGGCGGGAGTTCGAGGGCTTCCTCCGGGCACCCGACCGCGTCGCGCAGGTCGGCGAAATAGAGGAGCCGCACCGTCATCGTCGTTCCAGCAGCGCGCGGAGCGACTGGTTGACTTCGGCGCTGTGGTGGCGCGCCTGCTTGCCCGACGGCGCGAGCGCCTCCCGGTAGAAGAACTCGGGCAGCTCGTCGTCGTCCTCGGTGAAACCGGCGGCGCGGTTGAAGGCCCACTCGAACTCGAGCGTCTCGCGGCCGAGCGCCTTCAGGAACGGCGCCTCGAGCGCCGTGCCGTGCGCGTCGTTGAGCGCAGTGACGATGAGGTCCGGGTTGGTGTCGGTCACCGACCGGCCGAAGATGCACAGCCCGAGCGAGTCGGCCGCGGCGGCGGCCACCTGCGCGCCCAGGCTCGCGGCGACGAGATCCGCGGTCGACTTGCCGTCGCATTGGAAGGTGGGCAGGTTCCCGACCGTGTGGTCGGCGCCCTGCGCGGTCAGCATCATCGAGATGCCGGTCACCTCGATCACGCGCGGGTCGTAGGCGCTGATGCCCTGCCGCTTGATGACCGGCACGCGTGCGACGCCGAAGTGCTCGCCGACAAGCGCCGCACCCTGCGCGTACAGGCGCCCGCGCTCGTTCCCCGCCCGGATGTCCCCGAGGGCGGAGGCCATGAAGGCGG
>DAOMBL010000211.1:0-6415 GCA_035427325.1 Casimicrobiaceae bacterium | reverse complement strand
GCGGGTGAGCCCCTCGAGGGACGCGGCGAGCGCGGGAAGTTCGCGCACTTCCTCCTCGTTCGACTCGCGCTCGGCGAGGGGCGGCTCCATCTCGCGCGCCTGCTCGAGCGTGATGAGCTTGCCGGGCTGGAACGGGATCAGTTTCGCGATGCCGTCGCAGAACAGGTAGGGAAGGTCGAGCACGCGCCCGACGTCGCGCACCGCCGCCTTCGCGGCCATCGTGCCGAAGGTCGCGATCTGCGACACCGACGCGGCGCCGTACTTGCCGCGCACGTAGTCGATCACGCGGTCGCGGCCGTCCTGGCAGAAGTCGATGTCGAAGTCCGGCATCGACACGCGCTCGGGATTGAGGAAGCGCTCGAACAGCAGCTGGTAGCGCAGCGGGTCGAGGTCGGTGATGCCGAGGCTGTAGGCGACGAGCGAGCCCGCGCCCGAGCCGCGCCCGGGACCCACCGGCACATCGTGGGTCTTCGCCCAGTTGATGAAGTCGGCGACGATCAGGAAGTAGCCGGCGAACCCCATCTGCACGATGGTCTTCGTCTCGAACGCGAGCCGCTCGACGTACGTCGGGCGCGCCTTCTCGCGCGCCGCGTCGTCCGGGTAGAGCTGCGCGAGGCGGCGCTCGAGCCCTGCCGCGGCTTCGCGCTCGAGATGCTCGTCGAGCGTCACGCCGGGCGGCGTCGGGAACGCGGGCAGGTGCGGCTTGCCGAGCGGGATCGTGAGGTTGCAGCGCTGCGCGATCGCCACGCTGTTGGCGAGCGCCTCGGGCAGGTCCGCGAACTTCTCCGCCATCTCGCGCTGCGTGAGGAAGTGCTGCTGCGGCGTGAACGCCCGCGGCCGGCGGGGATCCGCCAGCACGTGGCCCTCGGCGATGCACACCCGGGCTTCGTGCGCCCGGAAGTCCTCCGGACGCAGGAACTGCACCGGATGCGTCGCGACGACCGGAAGCCCGACCGACGCGGCGAGCCGGACCGTCGCGTCGACGAGGGCATCGTCGTCGCCGTGGCCCGCGCGCTGCACCTCGAGGTACGCGCGCCCGGGGAAGCGCCGCGCCCACGCTTCCGCGGCGACCTTCGCGACGGCCTCGTTCCCCTGCAGGAGCGCCGCGCCGACGTCGCTCTCCCGCGCGCCGGCGAGCACGATCAGGCCATCGGTGCCCTCGTCGAACCATGCCGGGTCGATCTCGGCGCGGCCCCGGTGCCGGTTCTCGAGGTGGGCGCGCGTGAGCCAGGAGCACAGCCTGAGGTAGCCGGCGCGGTCGGCGACGATGAGCAGCGCGCGGTGCGGCGCGTCGCGCTCGGCGGCGTGGGTGATCCACGCGTCGCAGCCGGCGATCGGCTTCACTCCGGCATCGCGGGCCGCCGTGTAGAACTTGACCAGTCCGAACAGGTTGGCGAGGTCGGTCTGCGCCAGCGCGGGCATGCGATCGTCCACCGCAGCGCGCACGGCGTCGTCGATGCGCACCGTGCCGTCGGCGATCGAGTACTCGCCGTGCATCCGGAGGTGGACGAACCTGGGATCGGACATGGTCGAAGTGTAGCGGCCCCGGGGGGAGGGCGCCGGTCCGCGGCGTCGGCCGCCGAACTTCCGGCGACCGCACCGATTCGGTACACTCCAATTTTACTTCGCCCTCCCTCCGCCCTTCGCGAACGTCCGTCGAACGTCCGTCGCCCGGCGAGACCGGATTCCCCCCCATGCCGCGCCTGCCTGCCGGCCTCGTCCTCGCCTTGCTCGCCGCGGGATGCGCGCCGCCCGCGCCGGGACCCGAGCCGAGCGCGCCGCCACCCTCCGCGCCGAGCGCGCCGCCTCTGCCGCGCAACGCGGAACCGCCGCCGCCGCCGGTCAATCTGTCCGGATTCCCGCTGCCCTACCGGCAGGGCTACGCCGACGGTTGCGCCAGCGCGACCGGTCCGCAGCGACGCGACGCGCAGCGCTACGGCCAGGACGCGAACTACCGGACCGGATGGCAGGACGGCGCGAGCCTCTGCAAGAAGCGTTGACGCGCGCGGCGAAACGACGTTGAAGACCGCCCGTGCGCGCATGATCCCGCTGCGCGGCCTCGCGCATCGCGTGCTCGAGTGGGGCGAGCCCGGTGCGCCGAAGCTCGTGCTCGTGCACGGCTGGATGGACGTGGGCGCGTCGTTCCAGTTCCTGGTCGACGCCCTCGTGCGCGAGCGTCACGTGATCGCGCCGGACCTGCGCGGGTTCGGCGGCAGCGACTGGCAGCCGCAGGGCTACTGGTTCGCAGACTACGTCGCCGACCTCGACGCGCTCGTCGACGCCGTCGCGCCCGGCGGGCCGGTGGACATCGCCGGGCACAGCCGCGGCGGCAACATCACGATGATCTACGCGGGAGTGCGTCCCTCGCGCGTCCGGCGCGCGGTCTCGCTCGACGGCTTCGGCATTCCCGCGGAGACCGACGACGACGCACCGCGGAAGTACGCGGCGTGGCTCGACGCCCTGCGGGACCCGCCCCGCTTCGCGCCCTACGCGGATCTCGCCGCCGTCGCCGATCGGCTGCAGAAGAACAATCCGCGCCTTGCGCGCGAGCGTGCCGAGTTCCTCGCGCGCTGGTGGGCGAGGACCCTGCCGGACGGGCGCGCCGAACTCGTCTCGGATCCACGCCACAAGCTGCCGTTCCCGTCCGTGTACCGCTACGGCGAGATGATCGCCATCTGGAGGAAGATCGCGGCGCCGGTCCTGTGGGTGGCGGGTGCCCTCTCGCGCATTCCGCGCTGGCTCGAGTCGCGCCCCGAGGGAGAGGCGCCGGGCGACGAACTCGACGTGGTGCGCCGGCGCATGACCGGAATCCGCGATGCGCGCCTCGTCGTCGTCCCCGACGCCGGGCACATGCTGCACCACGACCAGCCGGAAGCGGTCGCGCAGGCGGTCGAGCGCTTCCTCGACGCACCGCCATGATCGCGACCCGAAGGGGCGCCTACATCGCGCTCCTGGTGCTGACGGCGGTGTGGGGCGTGAACTGGGTCATGATGAAGCTCGCGCTGCGATACGCCGACCCGGTGACCTTCACGGTCGAGCGCACCTGGCTCGCCGTCGCGGTGCTGTTCGCCGTGCTCGCCGCGCGGGGCGGTCCGCTCGCCCCGAAGGCCACCTGGACGGCGATCGTGGTGACCGGCTTCTTCCAGACGACGATCAACTTCGGCGCGACGACGGTCGCGCTCGCGGGCGGCGGCGCAGGACGCACGTCCGTGCTGGTGTTCACGATGCCGTTCTGGACGCTCGTGATCGCGCGCGTCGTGCTGCACGAGCGCGTGCGCGGTGCCCAGTGGCTCGCCATCGCGTTCGCGTTCGCGGGGCTCGTGCTCGTCGTCGCGCCCTGGGATTGGCGGGGCGACCTGGCACCGAAGCTTTGGGCGACGCTGTCGGGACTGGGGTGGGCGGCCGGCAGCGTCGCGATCAAGCACTTCCAGGAGCGCGCGCCCTCCGATCCGGTCAACTTCCTCGCGTGGCAGATGCTCGTCGGCGTCCTGCCACTCACCGCGCTCGCGTACCTCCTGGACCTGCCGCCGACCCGCTGGAGCCTCGCGCAGGTCGCGCTGCTGGGCTACGTGGGGGCGATCTCGACCGCGCTGGGCTTCCTGCTCTGGATCGAGGTCCTGCGGCGGCTGCCGGCCGGCACCGCGTCGCTCAACATGTTCGCGATCCCGCCGATCGCGCTGCTCTCGTCGATGGCGGTGTTCGGCGAGCGGCTCACGGCGAACGAAGGGACCGGCATCGCGCTGATCGGCGCCGGACTCGTGATCCTGGCGTTCATCGCGGTCCGGCGCGAGGCCGGCGTGCCGCCGTCCCCGGCGGACGGCGGGTAGCCGCCGAACGCGGCGAATCCCGCAGCGCGGGACATCGCCGGGCTCCCGCGTTCCGCGCTTCCGGCCGGCTCAGCTCGCGTCCGAGCCGGACTTGAGTTCGGCGATCGCCGACTGCAGGTAGTTCTGCATGCCGAGCTTGTCGACGAGTTCGAGCTGCGTCTCGAGGAAGTCGATGTGCTCCTCCTCGGACTCGAGGATCGACTCGAACAGCTCGCGCGACACGTAGTCCTTGACGCTCTCGCAGTGCGCGATCGCGGCCTTGAGCACCGGGTAGGCATCCTGCTCCAGCGCGAGGTCGCAGGCGAGCGCTTCCTTGCCGTCCTCGCCGACGCGGACCTTGTGGATGTCCTGCAGGTTGGGCAGGCCCTCGAGGAAGAGGATCCGCTCGATCAGTCGGTCCGCGTGCTTCATCTCGTCGATCGACTCGTGGCGCTCGAGTTCCGCGAGGCGCGCGAAGCCCCAGTGCCGGAACATCTTCGCGTGCAGGAAATACTGGTTGATCGCGGTCAGCTCGTTGGTGAGCACCGCGTTCAGGTGCTTGATCACCTGCCTGTCGCCCTTCATGCGCAGCTCCCGGTCGTGGAGGACCGGGACCGATGATAGCGGAGCGCGGCGGTCGCCGCAGGAACGATTCTCAGTCGTCGCCGCCCGCCGCGCAGGCGGGCTGCGCGCCGAGCGCGCTCGCGAACACGCCCCGCGCGCAGTCGGTGCAGCGGCGGCAGCAGGTCGCGACGCCGAGCGAGGCCTGCAGGTCCTCGAACGTGCGCGTCCCGAGGTCCGCGGCCGCGCGGATCTCGCGGTCGGTGATCGCGTTGCAGACGCACACGTACATGGGGTCGCGGGCGGTTGGGCGGCTCGGATGTGCTTATCCTAGGTCAATCATTCAGAAAACGCAAATCATTCCTATTTACTTGATGACCCGGCGCGGCTATAGTGGGGGCCCGACGACGAAGGGCAGGAGAAATCACGTGCAGGAACAAACATTTGGGCGCGCGCCCGCGCGCGAATCGATCGTCCCGGGACGGGTCCGCCGGGCCGCCTGGGCGGCGGCCGGACTCCTCGCCCTCGCGAGCGCGCCCGCGGCCGCGCTCGAATACCCGATCGGCAAGCCGCAGATCCGGAACGGCATGGAGATCGCGGCCGTCTACCTGCAGCCGATCGCGATGGAGCCGCCGGGCATGATGCGCGACGCCAAGGCGTCCGACATCCACCTCGAGGCCGACATCAAGGCCACCGACAAGAACGACAACGGCTTCGCCGACGGCACCTGGATCCCCTACCTGTCGATCGCCTACGAGCTGCGCAAGCAGGGCTCGTCGGAGGTGATCAAGGGGCCGATGATGCCGATGGTCGCGAGCGACGGGCCGCACTACGGCGACAACGTGAAGCTCGCGGGCCCCGGCAGGTACACGCTCAGGCTCACCGTCTCGCCGCCGGGCGCGGATCCGCACGCGCACTTCGGCCGCCACACCGACAAGGAGACGGGCGTCGGAGCGTGGTTCAAGCCGTTCACGGTCGAGTACGAGTTCGTCTACGCCGGCACCGGGAAGAAGGGTGGCTACTGATTCCCTGCGCGCGCGCTTCGCCCGGCTCGCGGCCGCCGCCTGCGTGGCGGCCGCGCCGCTCGCCGCCCTCGCCGCCGACGAGCCGGTGCTGTTCAAGCTCGTCGCGAAGGACGGCCGCTTCACGCCGCCGAACCTCGACGTGCCGGCGGGCAGGCGCATCAAGATCGAGATCGTGAACGACGGGACGACGCCGATCGAGTTCGAGAGCCTGCCGCTCAAGCAGGAGAAGGTGCTCGGCCCCGGCGCGCGGTCCTCGGTCGTGATCAACCCGCTCAAGCCCGGGAGCTACCCGTTCTTCGACGAGTTCCACCCCGACACGTCGAAGGGGACGATCGTCGCGAAATAGGCGGGACGAGGCGATGGGCAACGCGCTCTTCATCGTCTGGCGCGAGTCGGCGGAGGCGCTGCTCGTCGTCGGCATCGTGTACGCGTGGCTCGAGCGCCAGCCCGACGCGCGCGTCGGCATGCGCTACCTGTGGGGCGGCGTCGCGGCGGGCCTCGGCCTCGCGGTCCTGCTCGCGCTCGCGATGCTGGGCGTCGCGCAATTCCTCGAAGGCGACGGGCTCGAGATCTTCACCGTCGTCACGATGCTCGTCGCGTCGGCGCTGATCGTGCAGATGGTGTTCTGGATGCGGCGCCACGGCCGCACGATGAAGCGCGATCTCGAGGCGCAGCTCGGCGCGCAGGCCGAGTCCGCGAACTGGTGGGGGATGCTCGTCGTCGTCGCGCTCGCGATCGCCCGCGAGACCTCGGAGACGGTCGTGTTCCTCTACGGCGTCGGGCTCGCCCAGATGAGTGGCGCCGAATTCGCGCTCGTGCTCGCGGGCGGCGTCTTCCTCGCGTGGCTCACGTTCTGGCTGCTGCAGCAGGGGGGCAGGGTGCTCTCCTGGCGCGTGTTCTTCCGCGCGAGCGAGATCATGCTGCTGCTTCTCGCCGGCGCGCTCGTCGTGTCGGGCGTCGAGAAGCTGATCTCGCTCGGCGTGCTGCCGCCACAGCGCCAGGTCGGCGAGCTCGAGGCGCGGC
>DAOMBL010000210.1:0-6448 GCA_035427325.1 Casimicrobiaceae bacterium | reverse complement strand
GCTGGGGCACTAACAAGCAGCCGCCCAACCCGGGGCTGAAGCGGAGCGTCCTACAACGGCGTGGCCGCTGCCGCCTGCCCGCTGGGCTTGGTCGCTAGGCATCACACCCGTACGCATGGGCGCGTCGATCCGCAAGCATCCGTCGACCGCCTTCTACCTTGCGGTCGTTCCACCATGCCTGCTCACGGCCGATCTGGTGTACGAGAACACGGCGCTCAGTTGGTCGGCCGGGCCCCAGATGATCGGCTTTTCTCTGATGCACACCGTCGGAATCATCCTGTTTCCACTGGTGCTGGCATCCATCGTGTGGTGCGCACTCACCGTATTGCTACCGCTGCATACCAGGCGCTGGAACCTCGGCAACATCGGTGGCGCGCTTCTCATACTGCTCATGCTGGCCATTGCATCTCTGCCGTACGGTTTCTGGGTCGGGCTCTTCGCTGAGCGCATCTCCAAAGGGCCACACGCGGCGGAATTCCTCGTACACATGGCGGCCCTTGGAGAGCAAGAGGCAGTTGAAGCGTTGCTCAAGCATGGAGTACCAGTCAACGCGAGCAATCGTGCTGGCCTTCGCGCAGTAGAGGCGGCAACCAATGCGCAGCAGGAATCGGTCCGAGTCTTCTTGGAGTCGAAGGGCGGTACGGACAAGCGCTTCTAGGGTGATGCCTAACCCTTCGCTCGAGGCGACAGCCACCGGCAGGGCAGCCTGGCCCTTTCCGGGCCAGTGTTGGTATTGTCCCGTCCAGGGTCGGGCTGCCCTGCCAGTGGCCGCGCGTCGGCTCAAACGTTGGTTTCGCCCCTCAGTCGCGCGGCATGTGCCGATGGCCCACGAGGAGGCTTGGGTATGCTGCGGACGACCGTTTTGATTCCTGCCCCCGAGGGCGGCTTCACCGGGCTGAATCCGGAAACCAGTTCGACCTCCCAAGGCGAGTCCGTGGGGGTGGCGGTGGTGGCCAATCTTCGCGAAGCGACGGAGTCGTACCTGGAGGAGTTTCCCTTGAGGTCGACCGGCCAGTGCTTGGTTGCGACTTTTCAAATGGCAGTGAATGCCTGGTCTTCCTCGCGCATCCGGCGCGCAAGTCGTTCACTTCGAGTACGACATGCCACGTGCACTGAGGCTTTCTGAGACGCAGCGGATGAGCGGATCGAACCTGCCGGTCCACGCGCCGGCGATGCACTTCAATGAGCCCAGGGGCGTGTGCGTGGGCCTGGCGTGGTTTGCCGTCGAGACTCTGCGCGAGATCGCATCGGACCTCGAGGCGAACTACTTGATGATCGACTTCGATCCGGTCAACCTCGGCGGCAGCGTGCTGCGCCGGCACTGGGTGGCCTCATTCAAGCGTGGAGGCAAGGTGTCCTTCTTCGCCGACTCCAAGCGACCAGGCCACAAGGCCGGGCCATATGTCAATGCATCCGAATACATCGCGGAGTACTCCCACTATCGAAGGCGTCGGATCCCCGGCTTCAGGGAACTTCCGTCCTGTCAGCGCCTGACGAAGCGCCGCGCAGAGACGCGGATGCGCGAAGACGCCCAACTGACGCCGGGCCCGTCGTTGCACCCGACTGGCGACAGCGGGCGGCACCCGCATCCGCCAGCACGTGAACTCCAACACTAGGATGCGCATGAACGCGAAGGCTCTCGCCGCGGTTGCCGCTCTTTCTCTGGTCGGGCCGGTGACCGCTCAGCAACCCGCACCGGACGCGCGGCCTGATCTGGCTACGCTGCTCGGAACGCCCGAGCACCAATGGGTCTTCCACCATGTCTGCGTGCCGATTCGAGCATTGAATGGCATCCGGTACACCAACGCCGAGTTCGTGGCTGCCTGGCTTTCGGTGGCGAAGGCGCGCTGGACGACGAGCCTGGATGCGCAGGCCCGCGACGACCGGGACGGCTCGATGAAAGCCGTAGCGCCCATCCTGCACAGCGTCATCGACCTCCATTGGCCAGAGCGAGTCGAACGAGAAGCTTCGGGCGCGATCACGCGCTTTCGGAACTGCAGCGATTTGGGCAACCTGCAGGGTGTACTGCGAGAGGAAGCAGACGGGGGTGGATGGTCGGGGCCGCTCAGAGAGCGGGCCACCATCGAGATGGCACAAGTCATTCGCAAGTGGAAGGATGGCCGCCCCTTCCAGGAAGTGGCCGATATGCTTCTCGCTGGCCCAATGCGATTGTCGGAAGCGCACGCGAATGCGACCCTGGGGGAATAGCCGCCCAGGCAACCTGACCGCGGCTTGCGGCTGATGCCGCCGCGCGGCTGAAATCGGACGCCAGGGCTCTGCCCCCGGCCGCGTGACAATGTGGCGGCGGCCCGCGAAAATGCCTGAGCATGCTGCTGGCAGCCGTTCTGATTCCCGGCCCCGACGGTGGCTTCACCGCGCTGAACCCCGGGAACCGTCTCGACCTCCCAAGGCGAGACCGTCGAGGAGACGGTGGCGCATCTTCGTGGAGCGACGAAGCCGCATCTGGAGGAGTTTGCCCTGCAGTCGACTGGCCAGCCGTTGGTCACATCCTTTCGAGTGGCGATGAATGCCTGGTCTTCCCCGAGTAGCCGGCGCCGAGGTCGTTCGTGCGCCAGAGCGCCGTGGCTTCGTTGTTGTCCGGAAGCGCGGAAGCCCCATCGCGATGCGCCGCGGCTCGGCCGTATGCGTGGCACCGAATTGTCGGAAACAGAGGATCGGAACGCTCGCAGGCGTCTTGAATCAGGCGGGCGTGGGGCTCGACGAGTTCATCGGGTGCCAGCGATGAAGCCCGACCTGACGGTCAACCGGAGCGCTGTCGGCGGGCGAGGGCAGATCGTTCCGGGCCGTCGTCATCACGGCCCCTGCGCGACCCGCCGGCACGTGCCTCCGCGGGTGGCCCGGCTCGAGCGTTCGGGCGTTCCACCACCTTCCACGCGCATTCCAACCTCATGAGCATCGACCACATCCGCGAGTCCGTTGGCAAGGTCGCCGAGTACTTCTCCGCTCACCCGGATGAAGCGCTCTCGGCGGACAGGCCCGCCGTGGCCATCGTAGAGGATGGCCTGCGCTGCAGCGCCACCGGACCCAACGGCGCCACGCTCGTCAGCGACATGCCAAAGGCGCTCGGCGGCGGAGGCTCTGCCCCCACGCCAGGCTGGTTCCTTCGGGCTGCGCTCGCGAACTGCGACGCCACGGTCATCGCCATGCGCGCCGCACAACTCGGCATCGCGCTCAGCAAGTTGGAGGTCGCGGTCGGTAGCCATTCGGACAACCGTGGCCTGCTCGGCGTCCCGGATGACATTGCAGCCGGGCCCTTGAGCGTGCACGTCAGTGTGCGCATCGCCGCCCCCGGCGTATCGGCAGACAGGTTGCGTGAACTCGTGGACTGGGCTGAGATGCACTCCCCGGTGGGTGACGCGATCCGCCGGGCCATCCCTTGCGCCCTGGACGTGCAGGTCGAGTAGCGGGGCCACGGGCAGGGCGCCCAGCCCCTATGTCGACGGGCCGTGTGACACCGCCGAAGCCGGGCGTTGGGTTTCTGCCCTTCGCCGCGCGATAATCTGCGGATTGCCCGCGAGGACGTCCGAGTATGCTGCTGACGGACATTCTGATGCCCGCCTCCCTGAATGGCTTCACGGCGTCGAACCCGGAAGGCGGCTCGTCCTCCCAAGGCGAGACCGTCGAGGAAGTCGAGTGCGCCATCCGCGAGGCGTTCGAGTACCACCATGACGGCATGCACGACGACGGCGTCTCCGTGCCATCGGGTTCAGTTCGATGGGTCGACATGCCGGCGCGGCTCATCGGCCGGACAGCGGCGCCGGATCGCCGCTGCCGTTTGGGGCGGCGCGTGGGCGCTCCGGTCGCCCGATGCGCCGGCCGCGCAACGAAGGAACCTGAATGACCGAAAGAATCAATCTCGGGAAGTCTGCGCCAGATCTGTATCGGGCAGTTGCCGGACTCGATCGGCTTGCATCCGAAGCAGCCAGCGGGGCAGGTATCGCAGAAGGCTTCGCCCATCTCCTGCGCCTGCGAGCTTCCCAGATCAACCAGTGCGCGTTCTGCATCAGGCTGCATACGCGGGACGCACAGGCGAGCGGAGAAAGCAGTGACCGCATCGCGGTTCTTGCGGCGTGGCGAGAGACCGGCTACTTCACACCGAGGGAACGCGCAGCACTGGCGCTGGTGGAAGCGATCACGTCGATCTCCGACGGTCAACTGCCGGATGCCGTCTACGAGCAAGCATCGACGAGTCTCTCCAGGGAGGAATTGTCGGCCATCGCATGGCTTGCGATAGTCATCAATGCCTGGAACCGCATCGCCACATCCAGCCGCTATCCCGTCGAGGCATAGCGGCGTTCGACTCCCGTGGCTCCGCGGTCGCGCTCGCGCGTCCGGTGATGCGGCCGCCATCCAGCACTGGGGAGCATCGCGGTGTCACCGACCCAAGAACAGCAAGACGTCGCGCGGCAGTTCGTTGGCCTGGCCATCGAGGCCCTGACGTTCGAAGGGCGCGTCCATGCAGAGACCGCCATTGCCGGCACCGCCCGGATGGCCGGTACGTTCTTGTTTCGGTCGTTCGGATTCCCGCTCGATTCGGTGCAGCCGGGCCAGGCCGTGCTCTCCGATGCCGCGAACGAGCAGGGACCGAGGCTCGTCCAGGTCCTTGGCCATGCATTGGCCCATCTGGGTGTGGTACTCGACAAGGCGAAGCTCGGAACAGGCAGCGGCCCCGAGCATCGGCCGCAGTTGGACTTCCTGGCCACGCAGAAGCGACTGGAGCCCGGATTCCTCCGAGCCATGGAAGCCTCCGGTCTGTCCTTCGTGCAAGCCGCAGAGTCTGCCGCGATCGCAACGGCCATCGTCATCAAGCAGTGCGTTCCCGTGCTCGATCCGAACCTTGCGTTCGGCATGGCTGTTTACGGGTTCGTGGAGGGTTCGAAGACCGCGCCATGTCCGGTGGTCCTGGCCCGCGATGCGGCCTAGCGTAGGCGGAGGCGTTCGGCCTTGCGCACGACGAACGACCGTTTCACCTGGCGTTCGCGCTCGGGGTCGGCGCCTTGGACGGGCGTCATCGACGGTGCGGCGGCGATGCCGCGAGTCGCAATGGTCGAGGCAAGCGGCGGCCGCATGTTCATCGATGGTGGCGATTCCTTGCGCGAGCAGCCGTTGGTGCGGTCTGACCGGGCGTTGCACCCGGCGTCCCGCGCCGACCTGCGCTCCCGACCGCGGAGGGATGCCAGAGCGCGGCACTCCGGCACTGCGGCGCTGCCGGATTCGCGCATGTACATTGCATTCTGCGTTCGAAAGGAGGACCCGTGCTTCAGCTTCGTCCCGGTTGCGAGTGCTGCAATGTCGACCTTCCGCCCCAGTCGGCCGACGCCCGGATCTGTTCGTTCGAGTGCACATTCTGTCGCGGCTGCGCAGAGGGCGTGCTCGGGGGGCGTTGTCCGAACTGCGGCGGGGAACTCGTTGCGCGGCCCAGGCGCCCCGCCGACAGGTTGGCGAAGTATCCGGCCTCGACGGAGCGCGTATTCAAGCCGCAGGGGTGCGGAACACGTGCGGCGTAGTCGACGGGGGATCGGAAGCCGGACGCGGCGTCTGCGCGGGGCGGTCGTGCCCTCGCGGAATCACGCCTTCCCGCAGGCATCGGGAAGCCGCGCGGCGATCGCCTGCCGCCGTCGCTGAATGGGGAGGGCGGACGGTCTTCTTCCGCCGGAGGCGACGATGAACGCGAACGATTGGAACGAACGTGCGCGCCTGTTGATCGGGCGAGCGGTACGGGCACCATCGAGCCACAACACCCAGCCATGGTACTTCCGATTGTCGGCGCCGGCCATCGACCTGTGCGCGGACCGCACGCGCGCGCTCCCCGTCAACGATCCCGAGGATCGCGAGCTCGTCATCAGCTGCGGCTGCGCCCTGATGAACCTGCGCGTCGCGGCCGCGAGCGACGGTCTCGATCCGCAGGTGCGCCTGCTTCCCGAGCCCCGAGAGCCGGACCTGCTGGCACGCGTGTCGCTTTCCGGACCGTCAGGGGCGCCTGCCGACGAGTCCAGGCTCGCGTCGAGCATCGAACGCCGACGAACCTACCGCCAGCGCTTTGCGCCTCGCGAACCGAGCGCGTCCACGCTCGGCGAATTGATCGAAGCCGCGAAACGGGAAGGTGCGCACCTGCATCCGCTCTCCAGCGAGGAGAGCAGGCACAGGGCCGCCGGCCTCGTCGCCGAGGGCGATGCCACGCAGTGGGCCGATCCGAGCTGGCGACGTGAACTCGCCGCCTGGATGCACCCGCGGCGCCGAGGCGATGGACTGGCGGTTCCGACCCTGGCGGCACCGGTGGCGCGGCTCGTGGTTCGCACGCTCGACATGGGCGGCGGACTCGGCGCGCAGGACCGGGAACTGGCCGAGGCGTCCCCTCTGCTTGCCGTCCTGAGCACGGATGGCGACCATCCCCGCGACTGGTTGGTGGCCGGTCAGGCGCTCCAGC
>DAOMBL010000209.1:0-6449 GCA_035427325.1 Casimicrobiaceae bacterium | reverse complement strand
ATCACACCCGGGTGCTCGAGGATCGCGTCCTCGATCTCGCGCGCGGCGACGCGGAAGTAGTCGGGCACGGTGCCGTAGCGGCTCGCACGGTGCACGCCCGCCGCGCCGCGGACGCCTTCGGGCGGATAGCGGGTCGCGGCGACCGCGCGCTCCGCCTCGCGCGCGTCCTGCACGAACGGGAACAGCAGCGTCTGCGCGCCGGCGTCGAGCGCACGCTTGGCCATCACCGCGTCGTTCCAGGGCACGCGCGTCACCGGCGAGGCGCCCGTCCCCGCGACCGCGCGCAACAGCTCGATCATCTGCGGCGTGTCGACCGGGACGTGCTCCATGTCGACGACGAGGAAGTCGAAGCCGGCACAGCCCAGCGCCTCCGCGGTGGACGGCGCCCCGCTCATGAGCCAGGCGCCGTAGATCGTGCGACCCGCGGCGATCGCATGCTTGAAGGCGTTGCGCGGAAGGTCCATGTCGGGCTCCGGTCAGTGCGCGCGCGGCGCCATCTTCGACGCGACCTCGGTGAAGTACCTGCCCAACCCCTCCACTTGCCCGCGGTCGAGCATGAGCGCCACCCAGCCGAGCGTGGGCATCCGCACGCCGAGCGCCACGCGCGAGTGGTCCGGCACGAGCTGGGCGGCGAAGAGCGGCTTGTCGAGCGCGGGGCACGAGCCTTCGGGCGGGCTCGCGCCGACCTCCGGGGTCATCGACGCGCGGAGATCGCCCAGCTGCTGTGCGAGCCGCTCGAGTTCCGGGGCGCCGAGCGTGACCGGGCCCTCGGGCATCCGGAGCACGACGCGCTCGCGCGCGGCGTCGACGTCGAAGCGGATCTTGTCGGTTTCGGGGTTCGTGGCCATGGCGCGGGGTTGCGTGAAGCGGAGCCCCGCAGCATAGCAGCCGAACGCGCTCCCGAGCGCCACGGCGATCTCTTCGATCGCAGCCTCGGCGAGGCCGGGATGGAACGGAACGCCGAGCAGGCGCTCGCCGATGGCATCGGCCACCGGGGTGGCGAGGTGCGCGACGTAGCCGAAGGCGGGTTGGCGCGCGATGGTCGCCGGTTGCGCGCCGCGACGTCGCAGTCGGCTCACGTAGAATCCGGGCGCACGCCGGGAGGTGCCGCCTCCCCAACATCGCAGCCGACGATCCCGATGCGCCAGCTTCTCGCCACGAAGGAGTTCCGGGCGGGCTTCGTCGAGATGCTGCCGATCTGCGTCGGGCTGGTGCCGTTCGGCGTCGTGGTCGGGGTCGGCGCGGCCGCGGCGGGGGTGGACTGGCTGGCCGCGCTCGGGATGGCCGTCGTCATCTTCTCGGGGGCGGCGCAGATCCTCGCCGTCCAGCTCTACGCGGCCGGCGCGCCGGTGGCGATCATCGTGCTCACCTGCTTCGTGCTGGGCCTGCGCTTCCTGATGTACAGCGCGGCGATGGCGCCCTACCTCAAGGTGCTGCCCGCGTCCTGGCAGCGCGGACTCGCGTTCCTGCTGACCGACCAGGCGTTCGCGGCGGCGATCCGCAAGTTCGACGCGTCCGGCGGCACGCGCGCCGCGGGGCTCCACTTCTTCGGCAGCGGCATCGCGATCTGGGCGAACTGGATCGTGACGAACATGATCGGCTACTTCGCCGGCGCGTCGATCCCGGCGTCCTGGTCGCTCGACTTCGCGGTGCCGCTCTGCTTCATCGCGCTCGTCGCGCCGCTCTTCCGCTCGATCGCCCCGATCGTGGCGGCGATCGTCGCGGGCGTGGCGGTCGTCGCGTTCGAGGCCCTTCCGATGCGGCTCTCGCTGATCGCCGGCGGTATTGCCGGGATCCTCGCCGGCACCCTCGTCGATCTCGCGCGCGAACGATGGACGGCGCGCTGAAGCTCTGGTTCGTCATCGCGGTGGTGGGCGCGCTCAACTACCTGTCGCGCGTCTCGTTCATCGCGTTCTTCGCGAACCGCGAGATGCCGCCGCTCCTCGCGCGCGCGCTCAAGTTCGTGCCCGCGGCGATGCTCACCGCGCTCGTGCTGCCGATGGTGCTCGCGCCGGCGGCGGCGGGAGCGCTCGCGGGCATCAATCCGCGCATCCCGGCGGCCATCGTCGCGGCGTTCGTCGCCTATCGCACGCACAGCACGCTGAAGACGCTGGGCGCCGGCATGATGGCGCTCTGGCTCCTCGAGGCGGCCGTGCGCTGAGGGGGCGCACGCGCGCGGTATCATCGACACTCGCGGCATCGAAGGACCGACCATGCGTTTCGAAGGCACCGACACCTACGTCGCCACCGACGACCTCAAGCTCGCGGTGAACGCCGCGATCGCGCTCGAGCGGCCGCTCCTCGTCAAGGGCGAGCCGGGCACCGGCAAGACGCTCCTCGCGATCGAGGTGGCGCGCAGTCTCGGGCGCCCGCTCTACCAGTGGCACGTCAAGTCGACGACCAAGGCGCAGCAGGGGCTCTACGAGTACGACGCGGTGTCGCGGCTGCGCGATTCGCAGCTGGGCGAATCGAAGGTCGCCGACATCGCGAACTACGTGAAGAAGGGCGTCCTGTGGGAGGCGTTCGAGAGCGAGGCGCCCGCGGTCGTCCTGATCGACGAGATCGACAAGGCCGACATCGAGTTCCCGAACGACCTCCTGCGCGAACTCGACCGGATGGAGTTCTACGTCTACGAGCTCCACCGCACGATCGAGGCGCGACACCGGCCGCTCGTCGTCATCACGTCGAACAACGAGAAGGAGCTGCCGGATGCGTTCCTGCGCCGCTGCTTCTTCCACTACATCCGCTTCCCGGACCGCGAGACGATGACGAAGATCGTCGACGTCCACTATCCGGGATTGAAGAAGGCGCTCCTCACCGAGGCGCTCGAGGTGTTCTTCGGATTGCGCGAGGTGCCGGGGCTCAAGAAGAAGCCGTCGACCTCCGAGCTGCTGGACTGGCTGAAGCTCCTGCTGGCCGAGGACATTCCGCCCGAGGCGCTGCATTCCGCCGACCGCCGTGCGTTCATTCCGCCGCTGCACGGCGCGCTCCTCAAGAACGAGCAGGACGTGCACCTGTTCGAGCGCGTCGCGTTCATGGCGCGGGCGGGGCGATAGGACGCTGCCGTGGGTCGGGCTTCAGCCCGACGGATTGGGGCTTCAGCCCGTGATGCGATGTCGGCCTGAAGGCCGACCCACGGAAGTGGAGCGGAAGGCGTCGGGCTGAAGCCCGACCCACAGCAGTTGCGGCGGGGTGTCGGGCTGAAGCCCGACCCCCAGGGAGTTGGAATGGCGCGTTTCATCGAACCGGTCACGCTGAAGGGACATCACGCCACGCTCGAGCCGCTGGCCGCGTCGCACGCCGAAGCGCCCGCGTCGGCAGCCTCCGACGGCGAACTGTGGCGCCTCTGGTACACCGGCGTCGCCGCGCCCGACCGGATGACGCAGTACGTCGCGGCCGCGCTCGACATGCGCGAGCGGCTGGGCGCGATGCCGTTCGTGGTGCGCGATGCAACCGGCACGGTAGCCGGGTGCACGCGCTATTTCCACGTCGACGCCGCGAACCGCCGCCTCGAGATCGGCCACACCTGGTACGCGAAGCGCGTCCAGCGCACGGCGGTCAACACCGAGTGCAAGCTGATGCTGCTCACGCACGCCTTCGAGACGCTCTCCTGCATCGCGGTCGAGTTCCGCACGCACTGGTTCAACTTCGCGAGCCGCGAGGCGATCGCGCGCCTGGGTGCGAAGCAGGACGGGGTGCTGCGCAACCACCAGCTCCTCGCCGACGGGTCGAAGCGGGACACGGTGGTGTTCAGCATCCTCGACGGCGAGTGGCCCGCGGTGAAGCGGCACCTCGCGTTCCAGCTCGAGAAGCCGCGCTGACCGCAACGCGGCCGCCGGCGACGATGCGATGATCGCAGCGCGGTGCCTGTGCGGCCGATCGGTCTCCCTGTCGCGCTCGGCGTGCGAGGCGACGATTCGATGACCGCTGCGCGGCGCCTGTGGGGCCGATCGGTCTCCCCGTCGCGCTCGGCGTGCGAGGCGACGATTCGATGACCGCTGCGCGGCGCCTGTTCGGTCCGATGCGCGTGCGCTTCCTCGCGCTCACGCTGGTGTGCGCCGGATTGGGCATCGCGACCGCCTTCCATGCGACGGGGGAGGTCGCGTGGCGCTACGCCGTGCCTGCGTTCGCCGCGGCGCTCGCGGCGCACGTCAGCGTCAACGCGCTGAACGAGTACCTCGACTTCCGCAGCGGGCTCGACCTTCGCACCGCCCGCACGCCCTTCTCGGGCGGGAGCGGCACGCTCCCCGCCGATCCTTCGGCTGCACCGCTCGCGCTGGCGATCGCCGTGCTCGCGCTCGCCGTCGCGGTCGCGGGCGGCCTGTGGCTGGTCGCCGCGCGGGGGTGGGCGCTGCTGCCGATCGGAGCCGCCGGCGTCGCGCTGGTCCTCGCGTACACGACCTGGCTCACACGACATCCGATCGCCTGCCTGGTCGCGCCCGGCCTGGGATTCGGACCGCTGATGGTCGTCGGGACGCACATCGCGGTCGCCGGCCGCTACGACGCGGTTGCGGGCGTCGCCTCGCTCGTGCCGTTCTTCCTCGTCGCCGCGCTCCTGTTGCTGAACCAGTTCCCGGACGTCGACGCGGACCGCGAGAATGGGCGTCGGCACCTTCCGATCGCGTGGGGCCGGCCGCGCGCCGCGCGCGTGTTCGCCGTGCTGCACGCGCTCGCCGTCGCGACGCTCGTCGCTGCGGTCCTCGGGCAAGCGCTGCCGCGGGCGTGCCTGCTGGGGCTCCTGACCTCGCCGCTCGCGTTCGTCGCTGTGCGCGACGCATTCGAGCACGCCGACGAACCGGAGGCGCTCTCGCCGGCGCTGGGCCGCAACGTGGTCGTGTGCCTCGCGACGCCTGCACTGGTGGCGCTCGGCCTCGTGGCCTGACGACGCCGGGGCGTACAATCAGCCGTTACCGTCAGGTTCCGCGCGCGACGTGCTCGTCGATTTCTTCCTGCACCTCAAGTCGTTCCGGCTGCCGGTGTCCACGCGCGAGTTCCTGACGCTCGTCGAAGCGCTCGAGGCGCGCGTCGTCTCGCTCTCGATCGACGACTTCTACGCGCTCGCGCGAGCGGCGCTCGTCAAGGACGAGCAGCACTTCGACCGTTTCGACCTCGCGTTCGGCAGCTACTTCAAGGGCGTCGACGCGATCTTCGACATCCGCGCGAAGATTCCCGAGGAGTGGCTGAAGCGCGAGTTCGTGCGCCACCTGTCCGAAGAGGACAAGCGGCGCATCGAGGCGCTGGGCGGCCTCGACAAGCTGATGGAGCAGTTCAAGGAGCGTCTCGCCGAGCAGCGCGAGCGTCACGCGGGCGGCAGCAAGTGGATCGGCACCGGTGGCACGAGCCCGTTCGGCGCATACGGCTACCACCCGGAGGGCATCCGCATCGGGCAGGAAGGCGGCGGCGCGCGCCGCGCGGTCAAGGTCTGGGACGCGCGCGATTTCGCGAATCTCGACGGCGACGTCGAACTCAACACGCGCAACCTGAAGGTCGCGCTGCGGCGGTTGCGGCGTTTCGCGCGCGAAGGCGTCCCCGAGGAACTCGACCTCGACGGCACGATCGAGGGCACCGCGCGCAACGCCGGCTGGCTCGACCTGAAGCTCCAGCCCGAGCGGCGCAATCGCGTGAAGGTGTTGCTGTTCCTCGACGTCGGCGGCTCGATGGATCCGCACGTGGAAGTCTGCGAGCAGCTCTTCTCGGCGGCGAAGAGCGAGTTCCGCCACCTCGAGCACTTCTACTTCCACAACTGCATCTACGACCACGTGTGGCGCGACAACGCGCGCCGGCGCAGCGAGCGCACGTCGACGCTGGAACTCATCCGCACCTACGGCCCCGACTGGCGCGTCGTCATCGTCGGCGACGCGGCGATGAGTCCCTACGAGCTGCTGGAGACGCACGGCAGCGTCGAGTACGACAACGACGAGCCCGGCCTCGCGTGGCTCGCGCGCATCTTCGAACACTTCCGGCACCGCATCTGGCTCAATCCCGAGCCGCCGCGGGCGTGGGAGTACACGCGCTCGACGCAGATCGTCCTGAAGGCGCTCGGGCCGCGCATGTTCCCGCTGACGCTCTCCGGCGTCGCGGAGGGCATCGAGTCGCTGCGCAAGTAGCGATGGCGTCGGCCTGAAGGCCGACCCACAACCCCTCCCCCGTGGGTCGGGCTTCAGCCCGACGGGGTGCGACATCGAAGCTGTGGGTCGGGCTTCAGCCCGACTGGGTGCGACATCGAAGCCGTGGGTCGGGCTTCAGCCCGACTGGGTGCGACATCGAAGCCGTGGGTCGGGCTTCAGCCCGACGGGGTCTGTGCCGATGCGATGAAAAGGCGTCGGCCTGAAGGCCGACCCACGACAGACGCTTCCCGGCGCTCTGCGCGCCGCCCCGGGAATCGCCGGCGCAACTGTCCTCTGACTTCTGACTCCTGGCTCCTGATGTCGGCCTGAAGGCCGACCCAC
>DAOMBL010000208.1:0-6480 GCA_035427325.1 Casimicrobiaceae bacterium | reverse complement strand
CGCCGACGGATCGCGGGTCGCGAGGTTCGATACCACGAGGAAGCGCGCGCGCATCTTCCCCTGCCCGTCGGTGCGCGCGAAGTACTTCTGGTTCTGCTGCATCGTCAGGATCAGGCACTCCTGCGGCACCGCGAGGAACGCCGGGTCGAAGCTGCCTGCGTAGACCACCGGCCACTCGACCAGCGCGGTCACCTCGTCCAGCAGCGATTCGGGCATCACGACGCGATCGCCCTCCCCGGCCGACGCGAGGGCGCGCCCGATCGCGGCGCGGCGCGCGGCGAACGACGGAATCACCTTGCCCTCGGCTTCGAGCGAAGGTGCGTAGGCCTCCGCGGTCGCGAGTTCGATCGCGCCGCGCGACAGGAAGCGGTGGCCCTGTGTCGTGCGCCCGGCGCGAAGCCCCAGCGCGCGGACCGGGACGACGTCGGCGCCGTGCAGCGCGACCAGTCCGTGGGCGGGGCGCACGAAGCGCTCGTCGTTCCAGTATCCGCCCGCCGAGTAACCCATCACCTTCGGGATGGGGAGCTTCGCCAGCGCATCGTCGAGCGCGGACTGCAGCCCCGCGGCGAGCGCGATGCCCGGCTTCGTGCCGGTGTGGAAGAGCGCCTCGGCCTTGCCTTCCACCTCGCGCGTCATCGACGCGACATCCGCCATCGACAGGCCGAGCGCGGAGAGCTTCTTCTCCAGCGCCGGAGTCGGGCGGCCGTCCGGGCCGAACGCGACCGCCACCGGCAGCACCTTCTGCCGGAAGGGGCGGTCGGGCGAGCGCGCGGCGACTCCGGGGACCGACACGCCGAGGCGTCGAGGCGTCGCATAGCTGTCGAAAGGAGCGCCCTCCCGCGCGAAGCCCGCGCGAACGAGCCCGGAGACGAGTTCGCGCGCGAAGGCGTCGCCGAGGGTCGCGAGCGCCCGGGGCGGGAGCTCCTCGGTGACGAGTTCGACGAGGAGCGTCGGCGCGACGCTCATGCTTCCGCCGCCTTCGCATAGCGCTCCGGCAGCGTCGCGCGCTGGTTCTCCGGGAGCATCGGGAAGCCGAGCCGCCGCCGCGCCTCGAGATACGCGGTCGCGACCAGCCGCGACAGCGCGCGGATGCGGCCGATGTATCCCGCGCGCTCGGTGACCGAGATCGCGCCGCGCGCGTCGAGCAGGTTGAACGTGTGCGCCGCCTTGAGGATCATCTCGTAGCCGGGGAGCGGAAGCGCCGCGACGAGCAGGCGCTTCGCCTCGCCCTCGAACAGTTCGAACTGGCCGAAGAGCTTCGACGCGTCCGACGCGTCGAGCGCGTAGGTCGTCTGCTCGACCTCGTTCTGCAGGAACACGTCGCCGTACTTCATCGCGTCGGTGTAGGCGAGGTCGTAGACCGACTCGACGTCCTGCAGGTACATGCTCATCCGTTCGAGGCCGTAGGTGATCTCGCCGGTGACGGGATCGCAGTCGAGGCTGCCGACTTGCTGGAAGTAGGTGAACTGCGTGATCTCCATGCCGTTCAGCCACACCTCCCAGCCCAGGCCCCAGGCGCCCAGCGTCGGGTTCTCCCAGTCGTCCTCGACGAAGCGCACGTCGTTCTTCGCGAGGTCGAAGCCGAGCGCGCCGAGCGAACCGAGGTAGAGGTCGAGGATGTCGGGCGGCGAGGGCTTCAGCACCACCTGGAACTGGTGGTGCTGGAACAGCCGGTTCGGGTTCTCGCCGTAGCGGCCGTCCTTCGGGCGGCGCGACGGCTGCACGTAGGCGGCGCGCCAGGGTTCGGGGCCGATCGCGCGCAGGAACGTCGCGGTGTGCGATGTGCCGGCGCCGACTTCCATGTCGTAGGGCTGCAGCAGCGCGCAGCCGCGCGAGCCCCAGTACTCCTGGAGGCGCAGGATCACTTGCTGGAACGTGAGCATCGTCGACGGCGGCCGGGCGCGGGCAGACCGGGCATTCTACCGGCTCGCCCCGCTGCGGCCTCCCGTGCCGCCAGGCGGGGGGTCGGTGGGGCGCGCGCGCGTGCGTTCGCACGGAGGCGGCGTAGACTTCCCGCGAATGACCTGCCGCCGGGACGCTGTTTCGATGCGAGCCGCCGCCGCGTCTCCGGCGCCGGGCATCGCGCCGCGACCGTTCGCGCGGCGGCGGGCGTCGCGGCTCCTGCGGGCGCCCGCATGACCGGGAAGGACGACGCCCGGCAGGACGATGCGACGCGGCCGGTGTCGATCAGCGCGATCGTGCCGGTCTACAACGGCGAGCGCGTGCTCGCGAGCTGCCTTCAGCCGCTCGCGCGGATGCTGCGCGAAGGCGAGATCGCCGAACTCGTCGTCGTCGACGACGGCTCGACCGACGCCTCGGCCTGGATCGCGGCGCAGGCGGGCGCGAAGGTGTTGCCGTCGGGCGGCCGGCTCGGGCCCGGCGGCGCGCGCAACCGGGGAGCGGCGGTCGCTTCGGGCGAGGTGCTCTGGTTCGTCGACGCCGACGTCGTCGTGCATCCGGACGCCGCGCGGGTGCTGCACGAAGTCTTCGCGCGAAGCGGCGCGGCGGCGGTGTTCGGCACCTACGACGAGTTCCCGGCCGCGACGAACTTCCTGTCGCAGTACAAGAATCTCGCGCACCGCCATCACCACGTGCGCGCGCCGCGCGAGGCGGAGACGTTCTGGGCCGGGTGCGGGGCGGTACGCGCAGCCGCGTTCCACCGCGTCGGCGGCTTCGACGCGGAACGCTACCGCGAACCGTCGATCGAGGACATCGAACTCGGTGTCCGCCTGCGGCGCCACGGCTGCCGCATCCTGATCGAGCCGGAACTGCAGTCGCGCCACCTGAAGGAATGGCGCTTCGCCGGCCTTTTGCGGACCGACGTCGTGCAGCGAGCCTACCCTTGGGCCGAACTCCTGCGCGAGCACAGGATTCCGCCGACGCTCAACGTGGGCCCGGGCGAGCGACTGAGGGCGGCCCTCGCCTGGGCGCTCGCGCTCTCGGCCGCGGCGTTCCTCGCGCGCGCCCTGTCGGGGTTGTGGGTCGCGGTCCTCTTCGGTGCGGCGATCGCGGTGAACCTGCCGCTCTTCTCGCTCTTCCGCCGGGTGAACGGCACGTTCTTCGCGCTTCGCGCGATCGCGTTCCACCAGTTCCACTACCTCTACGCGTCGGCGGCGTACGTCGCCTGCAGGCTCGGCTGGACGCCCGGGCGCCCGCGTCCTTCGACGACGAGCAGGAGCGCGTAGAAGGCGATCGCCGGGGCGAGGTGCAGCGGCATCCGGTTGACCAGCGTCTCGTTCCGGACGCCGAGGGCGGCGTTGGTGAAGAAGTAGACGACGCCGATGAGCGCCACGCCCGCGAGGATCGTGAAGGTCATCGGCGCGACGCGCGGCGCGAGGAGAATCCGCCAGCGCCACGCGGCGATCGCGACGACCGCGTACCAGCCCAGATGCCAGTTGTCGAACACGAACAGGTGATCGCGCAGCGTCGGCAGGACGTTGTAGGGCTTCGACTTCAGCACGTAGCCCAGCACCGGGAGCGAGTCGGGTCCGAACGCCACGTAGCCCGCCGCCGCCGCCGCGAACGCGGCGGCGAGCGCGAAGCCTGCACGCCGATGGAGCGCGACCACGACGCCGGGCAACAGCGTCGCGACCCACAGCATGCCCTCCACCTTCACGCCCACGGCGAACGTCGCGGCGAGCGCGGCGAGCGCGGCCATCTCCCGCTCGCGCGTGACGGTCCAGCGCCACATCGCCATCGCCGCCATCGCGTAGGCCGAGCCGAGCACGACGTCCGCGGCCCCGGCGAGCGCGACATGGAGGTTCAGGATCGGGAGCGACATCACGAGCCAGGTGCCGGTCATGGCGAGCGGTGCGCTCGCGCCGGCGAGCCGCGCCTGCGCGTAGAAGGCGAGCGCGAGCGCGATCGCGAGCGCGACCCACGGGGCGTTCACCAGCGACTCGCTCCAGCGGGACAGGAACGTGGCCGACCACGCGAGCATCAGCGGCACGTTCGCCGGATGTCCGGGATTGCCGTCGGTGAACACCCGGGCATCGCCGCCCGCGATCCAGGCGGCCGGCGAGACGAACGGAACCATCCGACCCTCTTCGTGCCACACGATGGCCTTGGTGCCCCAGTGCGCCCACGCGTCGTAGGCCCGGAACGGACTCACCGAGACTTCGACCGCGAGCCCGGCCAGGCGCAGGGCGACGAGCGCGAGCGCACACCAGAACAGCGCACGCAACGGCCGCGGCTCAGACGCGAGGTTGGTGCACAAGCCGTCGGGTGCGAACGCAGGGGGTCCTGAGCGGTGTGCGAGCCATGCGGAGATCGCGCCGGCCGTCGCGACCGCGCCGGCGAGGAGCGGCAACGACCAGCGGACGCCGGCGAACGAGAATCCGCGCATCGCCGCGGTCGCGATGAGGAGGCCGGCGAGATAGCCGTAGCCGAGCGCGAGCGGTAGGCTGGGCGCACCTTGCCCGGGGCGATACCACAGCGCGCGGACCGCGAGCGTGCCTGCCGCCCAGGGCAGCATCACGCTCGCGACGGCGCCGATCGCGTCGATCACGGAGCGACCTCGACGAACGAGAGCGCCGGTCCGTCGGAGAGGATCTCGCGTCCGGCGCGCGTCGCGCCGTCGGGCCAGACGAGCAGCTCGCGGTCACGATCCCAGGCGACCGCGCGGGTGAGGAGCAGGAGCACCTGGTCGCCCGCGCGAAGCTGCCCGGGGGCGAGCGGCACGGCGCGCCTGGGCTGGTCGGGCGGGGCGTACACGTTCGCGGGATAGAGGAACCACGCGATGCGCTGCCGCAGGTGGCTGCTGTCCGCGACGACGAGGATGCGCCCGGTGGGCGATCGTGGCGCGTCGCGGACTTTCCGGGCGACCTCGAAGATCGCCGCATCATCGAGCGAGGCGCGCTTGCCGTCGAGCGGTTTGCCGGCGAACGCGGCCCACGCGGCGGCGTGTTCGCGCCACAGGAGCGTCTGCCAGCGCAGGTCGACCGCGAACCAACCCGCGAGGAAGAGCGCCGCGAATGCCCATGGGGCGATCGGCGTGCCGTGCCGCCAGCCCCGGTAGCCGAGCCATGCCATCGAGAGCGCGAGCGCCATCGCGACGACCGCGACGAACGGCGCGATGTGGTGCTCCTCGAAACTCAGTTGCCCGATGGCCGTCCGCCGCCCGGCGTACGGGGACTCGCCCCAGTCCCGCAGCACGTCCGACAGGGTCGCGGTCCAGGCGTTCGCGCCGATCTCGAACGCTTCGATCTGCAGTGGCGCATCGAGGGCGCCACGCACGCCGAGGCCCACGCCGACGATGGTTCCCCGCCAGTCGGGATGACCGGAGAGGTCGACCTCGATCGAACCGCGTGCGGCCGCGAGCGGCAGGGTGAACGTTCGGCCCGGGTCGTCGCGCGTGCGCCACACGAAGCCAAGCTGCGCGCCCGCGGGCGCGGCGGTGGCAAGCCGCCAGATTGCGCGCGTGTAGTCGGCCGCCGCGAAGGGTGTCGTCGTGGCGAACGCGACGGCCGCATGCCCGGCGTCGAGTCCGTCGAGCACGAGGCGATCGCCTTCGAGGCGCCCGCGTCCGCGAACCACGTGCATGCCGCTCGCGGGAACGTCGATCGTGGACTGCCCCGTCGTGAACCTGGGGCCGGCCCGCATCGTCACCGCGGCCGCGAGCGCCAGGGCGAATGCCGCGGCGAGAAGCAACGCCAGCCTGCCCGGGCTCTCGCGGCGAACGGCGGAAGGCGCGACGGCGGCAGGGTCGGACAAGCGAAGCTCCGGGAGCGGGCGCGCTGCCCCGCGGAGTCTAGCGCAGCCCGCGGCGGATCCGGAGGGCTGCGCATGGCGGAACCGGACGCGACGTCGATATACTTCGCGTCCGCGTGCGCTTTCGCGCCTGCGGGCCCCCTTGGCCGACCCCTCCCCCCACGCGACCGCGGTCGTCATCGGCGCCGGCCCCGCCGGCCTGACCGCGGCACTCGAACTCCTGCGGAACACCCCGGTGGCGCCGGTGGTGGTCGAGGCGACCGGTGTCGTGGGAGGACTGTCGCGCACCGTGAATTACCGCGGCTACCGGATGGACCTAGGAGGCCATCGGTTCTTCTCGCGCTCCGACTGGGTGATGGACTGGTGGCAGTCGATCCTGCCGATCGACCCGGCGGCGGCAGGCGAGGAGGCCCGGGTGCGCGTCGCCTACCGCGGCAAGCATCGCGACGTCGACACGAATTCGCCGTGCGTGGGCGCCGTGCACCCGGACCGCGTGATGCTCGTGCGAAACCGCCTGTCGCGGATCTACCACCGCCGACGGTTCTTCGACTACCCGATCCGGCTCGACCTGCGCACGATCGCGAATCTCGGGCTCGTCCGTTCGATGCGGGCCGGATTCTCGTACCTGTGGGCACAGGCGTTCCCGCGCGCGCCGGAGCGCAATCTCGAGGACTTCCTCGTCAACCGCTTCGGGCGGCAACTCTACGAGACGTTCTTCAGGTCCTACACCGAGAAGGTCTGGGGCGTGCCCTGCACGGGCATCAGCGCCGC
>DAOMBL010000207.1:0-6484 GCA_035427325.1 Casimicrobiaceae bacterium | reverse complement strand
CCTTCATCGCGGCGAGCGATCGCGCGAGGTTCGTCACCGTCACGACCGGCACAGTATCCGCGGCTCCACTCGCCGCCTTCGCGACCGTCGCATTCATTCCGACCGATCGGTCCTTCGGCACGACGACGGCGTGCGCACCGAACGCGTCGGCACTGCGCAGGCACGCACCAAGATTGTGCGGATCGGTCACGCCGTCGAGCACGAGGAGGAGCGCGGGTTCCGCGAGTGCTTCGAGGACGTCGTCGAGCGTCACGTGCGGCAATGCGTCGTCGACTTCGGCCACCACGCCCTGGTGCCGTCCGTGTCCGGCGAGCTCCTGCAACCGGGCATCGTCGACCGGGTGAACGGGAACACCCGCGGTCCCGGCCCGCGTGACGAGGTCGCGCATCCGCGCGTCCTGCCGCCGGGCGCCGGCGTAGATGCCGCGCACGCTCGAGGGGTGCGTCCTGAGTCGGGCGGTGACCGCGTGGAAGCCGTAGAGGAGTCGGGCCATCGGAAGTATCGGATCGATTAGTCGCGAGTGTAGCCTCGGGCGCCGGGTTCCGCGGGGCGACTCAGCGGGGAAGGCACGATGCCCCGGGGGCGGGAGCCGCGTGCTGCTAAGCTCGCGCCGGCACTCCCTGACCCGCACGCGAATGCTGACCGACGCCCGCGCGTTCCTCGAAACCATGCTGCTGGCCGTGGCCGCGCTGCTGCCGATCGTCAACCCGATCGCCGTCGCGCCGGTCTTCCTGCAGAAGACGGCCGACCTGACCGAGGTCGAACGGCCGCGACTCGCGATGCGCGTCGCTCGCTACAGCTTCATGCTCCTGCTCGCGTCGGCCCTCATCGGAGCCTACGTGCTCGATTTCTTCGGACTGTCGATTCCGGTCGTCCAGGTCGCCGGAGGGCTCGTCGTCTCCGTGCTGGGGTGGAAGCTCCTGTCGCAGGAAAACCATCACGTCGTGCAGAGACTCGGCGCCACGCCGGTGTCGGTGCCCGACGATTGGCCGAACCGCGCCTTCTATCCGTTGACGATGCCGCTCACCGTCGGCCCGGGCTCGATTTCCGTCGCCATCACGCTGGGGGCGAATCCGCCTACCGGCGCGCGGGCGCTCGCGATCACGCTCGTCGCGCACGCCGTCGGCCTCGCGATCGTGGCGTTCGTCATCTACCTCGCCTTCGCGAAGGCCGAAGCGGTCCTGCGCCGCCTCGGTGACACCGGCGGCGTCATCGTGTCCCGCCTCTCCGCGTTCGTGCTCCTGTGCGTGGGCGTGCAGATCGTCTGGAATGGGGCCAAGGCGCTCATCCTCTCGCTGCCGGCCCGATGAAGGCGGCGCATGCACACCCGGGCTCCACCGCTTGGCGTGGGAGGGCAGGCTGCGCTATAATGGAAGGCTATGCTGTTGTAGCTCAGCTGGTAGAGCAACTGATTCGTAATCAGTAGGTCGGTGGTTCGAATCCACTCAACAGCACCACTTCCCCGGGCCCGCCGCGCGCGGGCCTTTTCGCGCGCGCTCGCCTTCGCCTGCGCCATTGGCTCGACGGCCGCCGCCGCGCAGGCGGTCGCGCCGCACGGCGACGCGGTCTACACGCCGCAACCGGGCCAGGTCGGCAAGGACGTCATGTGGCTCGGTACGCCCGACGCGATGGTCGCGACCATGCTCCGCGCGGCGCAGACCGGCCCGAACGACCTCGTCTACGACCTCGGCGCCGGCGACGGCCGCATCGCGATCGCCGCCGCACGCGACTTCGGCGCGCGCGCGGTCGGCATCGAGTACGAGCCGAAGATGGCCGCGCTCGCCCGACGCAACGCCGAGCGCGCCGGCGTGGCCGATCGCGTGCGGATCGTCGAGGGGGACATCTTCCGCGAGGACTTCTCGCGCGCGAGCGTCCTCACGCTCTACCTGCTGCCCGAGATCAACCTGCAGCTCCGGCCGCAGATCCTCGCGATGGCGCCGGGCACGCGCGTGGTCAGCTATACGTTCACGATGGCCGACTGGGAGCCGGACCAGGTCCTTCGCGGGTCGGCGTTCGACGCGTACCTGTGGATCGTGCCTGCGCAGGTTGCGGGTCGCTGGTCGATCCGCGACGATGGAGATCGCGAGTTCGGCGTCGCCGAGTTTTTCCAGCAGTTCCAGGCGATCGGCGGCACGATCAGCCTCGCGAACCGGACTGCGCCGCTCCTCGGCGCCGCGATCTCCGGCCGGGAGCTTCGCTTCTCCTACGTCGACCGCGACGGAGGGTTCCGGACCGCGCGACTCGAGGTCGACGGCGACCGCGCCGAAGGCGTCGCGACGCTGGGCGAAGACCGGCGGCGTCTCGTCGCCCGCCGCATCGGCGCTCCCTCTCGCTCCGGCATGCGCTGACGCCCCCGTCCCGCCGGAGCCGGGGGCTCAGTACGGAACGCAGGCGAACACGCGCGTCGCGCCCTGTCCTTCGAACACCCAGCCGGACCCGGCCATCGACTCGGCCGTCGCCATGCTCGTGGTGTAGCGGTGGTTCGGCGCCCCGCCTGCCATCGCGTTGAACAGGCGGTGGAGCGCTCGCGTGCCCGGCGGGCACCCGGGGTCGGGCGAGGGCAGCGCGAGGCCGAACGCGATCTTCTCGTAGACCCACGCAGGGTCCGACCCGAGCAGGTCGCACTCGTGCGCATAGGGCGAATAGAAGTGCGACGACTGCGGCGCGAAGCCGACGCCGAAGTACCGGCAGACCGGTTCGTTGCCCGTCGCCGTGCCCTCCGCGACGCGGAAGCCCTCGCCGGTCCTCGACCAGCCCGGGAACACGCCGGCGTCGAGTCCGGCGATCTCGTCGGTGTCCGAAGAGACGAAGTAGTGGCCCATCGCGGCATGGCGGTACTCGATGGCCCGCCGATCGCCGGACGGATAGGCGACGCGCGCATCGGCCTGGTAGAGACCCGACGCCGTCGAAGCATAGAGCCGGAACGCGACGAACGGATCGAAGTCGGCGCGCAGCACGACGTCGTCGTCGAGCCCGTCGTCCAGCGCGGTCCAGGTCTCCCCGCCGTTGCCGCTGCGAAAGATGCCGCCGCCCGCCTGGGTCAGGTGCAGCGCGGCGCCACCGGCCGGGTCCGGCACGATCGAGGTCACCGCCCCCGCGCCGAGGCCCTTCGTGCGCCGCGACCAGGTCGCGCCGCCGTCACCGGAGAACATCACGTAGTCCGCCTCGCGGAATCCCACCCAGATCTGCCGCGGGTCCGCCCGGTCGACGTGGATCACGGTGATCTCGTTGCCGAGTTCGCTCGATCCGGGAAACGTCGCAACCGCGGTCCAGTTCTGCGCATCCGCGAGCTTGTAGAGCTGCGGCGCCCCGGGCGCATTCGCGACACCTCCGGCGTAGATCGTCACCGGCGCGGACTGCGAGGTCGCCATGGCCCGGACCAGGACGGGGGGCGGGTCTTGCAGCGTCCACGTGCCCCCGTCGTCGGTGGAAGCGAAGATGCGTGCATTGGGACCGAGTTCGTCGGGCGAGGATGCGTAGAGGTAGACCTCGCCCGGAGCCGCGCCGTACGCGATCGGACCGAAGCTCGTCCCCGGGCCGTACGCGGTGATCCGGTGGTACCAGGTGATTCCGCCGTCTTCGCTCTGGCTCAGTTCGGCGTCCCCGCCCTCCCCGTCGCCGAGCGCGCCGAACACCACGCCCGCCCGGTCGCGGCTCGCCGCGAGCAGCCGTCGTCCGCCGTCGACCTCGATCCAGGTCACGCCCGCGTCCGCGGACCGCGCGTATCCGGGCCGCACGCCGGGGGGATCGGTCAGGTAGCGCACGACGGCGCTCCGGGCATCGAGGATCAGCGCACGACCGCGCCCGGGAGCGCCGCCGGCCCGGTCGAGCGGCGCGAACGATGCACCGCCGTCCACGCTGCGCAGCACGCCGCGCGTGGTCGCGACGTAGACGAGGGACGGATTCGCGGCGTCGACGGCGATGGCCGTTCCCAGGATGCCGGGCGCGAGCACGCCCGCGACGCCGAAGTTCGCGCCCAGGTCATGGCTCACGAGGACCCGCCGGTTCGAGCACTCGAGCCCGTAGACGCGCGGCGCGGGCGCGCTCGCGAACGCGATCTCGCACAACGCGAGCGGCCCGGGAATCCCGGCCACGGGCTGGAACGTCGCGCCACCGTCGGTCGAGCGCAGCAGCGCCCCTGTCGCAGCCTGGGCGAGCACCACGCCCTGCCCGGCCGCGAGCACGCGCGCGTCGATCGGCACGGTGGTCCACGCTCCGGGCATGTCGAGCGGCCGGTGCCCGACCGTCGCGGGCGACTGGAGCGCCGCATGGATCGTCCGCGTCGACCAGTCGACGACGAGCGCGCCAGGATCCGACGGCGCTCGGTCGAGCACCCAGGTCGCGCCGCCGTCCTTCGAATGGGCGAGATCGCGTCCGGCGCTCACCAGGAGTTCCCGGCCGTCGGCGGGATTGACCGCGCGCACCTGGGGCGGTGCGGCCGCGTCGATCCCGGCGAACGGCAGCGCGAGCGGCGCGAAGCTCCGGCCGGAGTCGAAGCTTCGCAGCACCGCACCTTCGGTGGCGAGATAGGCGATCGCCGGCGCGCCGCCCAGGTACGGCCGGCCGACGCCGCCGTGGCGCGCGTTCGCGGCCCAGTGCGCCCCGCCGTCCGATGTGACGAAGGTCGCGGCGGGCGCGAGCCCGTCGACCGCGCCCGCGACGATCATCGCGACGCCGCCGGCCGCGGGATGTGTCGCGATCGCGCCCCCGGCAGGCGTTCCGCCGCCGTCAGCAGGACCCGCAGGGGTCCAGGGGGCGGCCGGTGCACCGACCATCCATGCGCAGGCCATGGCCGCAAGCGCAGCGCGCGCGGATCGAGGGGTACGTCTCGACGAACGGACCATTACGGGAACTCCCATCCGGTGTTCCCGCGACACTACCGCAGTTGCGCACGCTCCGGCATGCGCGGACGACGAGCGGGCGCGCGAATATTCCGGGCCCGCGCCGGGACGCGTTCAGTCCGCCGCCCGGGTGAGCGGAACCTCCCTCAGGCACAGGTCGATCCACTGGGCGGTCAGTTTCTCCTGCACCGCGTTCTGCTTGAGACGCGCGTCGAGGGCGGGGAAATCGACCCAGTCGAGCTTCTGATCCTGGTCGAAGCAGGTGAACACGTAGCTCGTCCTGCCGGTGACCGGGTCGCGCTGCACCTGGAGGCACTGTGCGCAGATCTCCTTCATCATGCATTGCATCGGCGAGTTGATGGAACCGATCGCCGCGTGGCCTGCCTTCATCCACGGTGCGAGCACGGTGTGACGTGCCGCTGCGACGGCGGCCATCATGCCGTCGGAGCCGATCGCCACGATGCGGTCGGGCCGGTCGAGCGGGATCGCCGGCGTTCCGAGGTCGCCGCGCGCATACGCCACCATCGCCTCGACGATGTTGCCGACGAACGCGCGGTCTTGCGGGCGGGTCGCGGCGAACCCCGGCGCTTCGTCGCAGCACCAGACGACGACGTCGGCGGCGGCCTCGATCTCGGCGACCTTGTAGCGGTCGATCCTGCGGCGGTAGCCCGCGAAGTAGAGGACCCTGGAACCGGCCGCGCGGAACGCCTGTCCGATCGACAGCAGCACCGCGTTGCCGAGTCCGCCGCCCGCCAGCACGACCGTCTCGCCGGCGGCGATCTCCGTGGGCGCTCCGGTCGGTCCCATGAGAACGACCGGCTCGCCGGGCGAAAGGGTGGCGCATAGGTCGGACGAGCCCCCCATCTCCAGCACGATCAGCGACACGAGCCCCGCGTCGCGATCGACCCAGGCGCCGGTGAGCGCGAGGCCCTCCATCGCCATGCGCGTGCCCCGGCGTACCGGCGCGCGAACCTCGTAGTTCTGGAGCCGGTAGAACTGCCCGGGCCGGAAGGCGCGCGCCGCGGCCCTCGCCCGGACGACGACCTCGACAATGGTCGGCGCCAGCCGCTCGACCCGTTCGACGCTCGCCCGCAGGTCGCGGTCGAGCGCGGCGAAGAACGCGGCGTCCGTCAGCGCGGACGCGGGCGCGACGCGCGCGAGCATCCGCGAGACGATCGGGTGCCCCTGCTTCGCGCTCGCCATCGCCTTGACGACGTTGCCGAAGTACGACGGGTGCAGGTCGCCGAAGAAGCTCATGGCGCGTCCGTCGTCGCGGATCGACGTCAGCACGGCGGGAACCTCGGGCTTGGGCAGGCCCTTCACCGGCTTCACCGGCCGGCCGTCCTCGTCGACGAGCACGAAGTACCTGCCGTCGAGTTCGAAGTGATCGCCGTCTTCGCGTGCGAGCACCGTGTTGGGCTGCGTGCCCGCCGCGACCAGGATCGTGGCCGCCGGAATCGTCGTCCTGGCGTACTCGTGCCAGACGCCGTCGCCGTCGTTGTGCTGCGCCGACACCAGGAGTCCGCGCGCGCGACCGTGTTCGTCCACCTCGACGGCGAGCGGCGTCAGCCCCTCGGCGAACCGGATGCCTTCCTCGAGCGCCTTCTCGACCTCCTCGTGGTTCAGCGTGTACGACGGACTGT
>DAOMBL010000206.1:0-6539 GCA_035427325.1 Casimicrobiaceae bacterium | reverse complement strand
ACGCGCTCCCGTCGGTCTGGGGGCGCAAGGTGTCGACGGTGTTCCTGGGCGGCGGTACGCCCAGCCTGTTCGCGCCCGAGGCGATCGACCGGCTGCTCGCCGCGGTGCGCGCGCGCGTCCCGCTGCAGCCGGGCGCCGAAGTCACGATGGAGGCGAACCCCGGCACCTTCGAACGCGCGCGCTTCGAGGGCTATCGCGACGCCGGCGTGAACCGGCTGTCGATCGGCGTGCAGAGCTTCGCGCCGCGCCATCTCGACGCGCTGGGGCGCGTCCACGACGCTGCCGAGGCGCGCGCCGCGGCTGCGGCAGCGGTCGAGCTGTTCGACGAGGTCAACCTCGACCTCATGTACGGACTGCCCGGCCAGGGCGTCGACGACGCCCTCGCCGACGTCGAGACGGCGCTCGCGTTCCGCACGACGCACCTGTCGTGCTATCAGCTCACGATCGAGCCGAACACGCGTTTCCACCGCGATCGGCCGGAACTCCCCGACGAGGACGTGATCGCCGACATGCACGAGGCGATCGCCGCGCGCCTCGCGTCGGCCGGTTTCGCGCACTACGAGGTGTCCGCGTACGCGCGCCCGGGCCACCGGTGCATGCACAACCTGAACTACTGGAGCTTCGGCGACTACCTCGGCATCGGGGCGGGCGCGCACGCCAAGGTGTCGAGCGCGGGCGCCATCGTGCGCGAGGTCCGCTGGAAGCAGCCGAAGCAGTACCTGGAGCGCGCGGCGGCGGGCGCGCCGGTCATGGAGCGACGCGAGGTCGCGCCCGACGAGGTGGGGTTCGAGTTCATGCTGAACGCGCTGCGGCTCGTCGACGGCGTGGGCGCGTCGCTCTTCGCCGAGCGAACCGGCGTGCCGATCGCGACGATCGCGCGCGAGATCGCGGCCGCGACGGCGCGCGGACTGCTCGACCCCGATCCGACCGTGCTTCGCGCGACGCCGCTCGGGCAGCGGTTCCTGAACGAGCTGGTCGCGATGTTCCTGCGCGACCGCGCGCACGCGAGGGGGCCGGGATGAGCGCGCTCTGCGCGAGGTCCGTCGAGGAACTCGCCCCGGCGCTCGCGGCCGGGGCGCTGCGCCCGCACGAACTCGCCCGCGCGCTCATCGACCGGATCGAGGCGACCGACGCGGGCGTGCGGGCGTGGGTGCACCTCGACCGCGCCCTGGCGCTCGACGCGGCGGCCCGGCTGGACGCCACGCCGGTCGGCTCGCGCGGTCCGGCGTTCGGCCTGCCGCTCGGCGTGAAGGACATCGTCGACACCGAGGCATGGCCGACCGAACTCGGCTCGCCGATCGGCGCAGGCAGGCGGCCCTCGCGCGACGCGGCGTGCGTCGAACGCTGGCGGGCCGCAGGCGGGCTCGTGCTCGGCAAGACCGCGACGACCGAGTTCGCGTACATGCACCCGGCCGCCACCGCCAATCCGTGGAACCCGCGCCACACGCCGGGCGGATCGTCGTCGGGCTCCGCCGCAGCCGTCGCGCTGGGGCAGGTGCCCGCCGCGCTCGGCACGCAGACCAACGGTTCGATCGTCCGTCCGGCCGCCTACTGCGGCGTCGTGGGGTTCAAGCCGTCGCTCCGCCTCATTCCGTTCGACGGTGTGCACGTGTTCAGCACGACCCTCGACACGCTCGGCACGTTCACGCGCTCGGTCGCCGACGCCGCGATCGTGATGCACGCGCTCGTGCCGGCGATCCCGCGCGAGGTCCCGGTCGCCCGGCCACCGCGCCTCGCGTTCATCGACCGCTTCCCGTGGACCGCGCCGGTGGACGACGGCGGGGCGCTCGACCACGCGGCCAGCCACCTGCGGCGCGCGGGCGCGGAGGTCGTCGCGGTGTCGATGCCCGACGCGCTCGCGGACGGTCGCGACGTGCACCGCACGATCATGCTCGCCGAGGGCGCCCGGGCGCTCGGGGCGCTGCAGGCGCGCGAGCGCTCGCGGATGTCGGCGACGCTCAATGCAGGCCTCGACGAAGGGCGGTCGATCTCCGCGGACGGCCATCACCGTGCGATGGCCGCGCGACAGGCGATGATCGCCACGGCCGCGCACTGGCTCGCCGACTACGATGCGCTGATGGCGCCGAGCGCGCCGTCGCCGGCCCCGGAGGGGCTCGCGACGACCGGCGATCCGGCGTGCTGCACCTTCGCCTCGCTCCTGGGCTTTCCGGCGATCACGATCCCCGTCGGCCGCGGCGCGAACGGCCTGCCGGTCGGCATGCAGCTCGTCGCGCGGAGCGGCGACGACGCGGATCTGCTCGGCGTGGCCGCGTGGTGCGAGTCCCGGCTGCCGCGCTGGCGGGGGCTCGTGTGAAGCGCGCGAAGCGGCACGTCGTGCCGAAGCCGCGCAACCCGGTCGCGCGCTCGCCGCTCCTCGCCAAGGGCGGCGCGCACGGCAAGACGAACGCCGCGAAGCGCCGGTCCGCGGCGATGGCGCTCGCGAAGCTCGTCCGCGATCCGGACCGGGACGACGGAACGTGACGCTCTCGCGCGGGGACCTCGAGCGCGGCCGCACGCGCGAGATCTACGCGGCGACGGTCGGCGCCGCCTTCGCGCTCGACGACGACGCGCTCGCGGCCTCGCTCGCGTCGACGCTCGCGGCGAAACCCGCGGGTTCGGGCTGGTGGATCTTCGCCTACGGGTCGCTCCTGTGGAACCCGCTGTTCCCGGTCGCGGAGGCGGTGCCCGCGACCGTGCACGGCCTGCACCGGCGCTTCTGCCTGCGCTCGCTCGCCTCGCGCGGGACGTGCGAGCGCCCGGGGCTCGTGCTGGGTCTCGAGCGCGGAGGATCGTGCCGCGGCGTCGCCTTCCGGCTGCCGCCCTCGCTCGCCCGGGACGAACTCCGGCTCTTGTGGCGGCGCGAGATGGTCGTCGGCTCCTACCGGCCGACGTGGGTGCGCGCGCGGGCCGGCAGGCGTTGGATGGTCGCGCTGACCTTCGCGGTTCGACGCGACCACCCGCAGTACGCGGCGCTCACCCCGGAGCGGCAAGCCGAGACGATCGCAACCGCACGGGGCGCGTTCGGGACCTGCTGCGACTACCTGATGCGGACCCGCGAGGCGCTCGCCGGCTACGGCATCGTCGATGGCTATCTCGACGGACTCGCGGCCGCGGTGGAGGTCCGGCAGCGCAGGCGGCGCCGCGTTCCGGTCCCGGCCTGATCGTCAGCCCGCGGAGCGGGTGCCGAAGCGCACGACGACCGCGGTGCCGCGTCCGGAGGGAGGCGTGCCGAGTTCGACCGAGGCGCCGTGTCGTTCGGCGACCTCGCGGACGATCGCGAGACCCAGGCCCGATCCGTCGCCCGGCGACCCTTCGACGCGAAAGAAGCGCTCGAAGATCCTGGGACGCGCCGACTCGGGGACGCCCGGGCCGTCATCCTCGACCGCGAGGAAGGGGCGGCTACCCTGGGTGCCGCACCGCACGGTCACCGTGCTGCCGGGCGGCGAATAGCGGATCGCGTTGTCGATCAGGTTGCCGAGCAACTCGCGGAGCATGACTTCGTCGCCCTGCACGTCCACGTGCTCGAGCTCGAATCCCAGGTCGATGTCGCGCTCGATGGCCCGGGCGGCCCAGTCGCGCGCCGCCGCGTCGCCCAGCCGGTAGAGGTCGAAGGCGCGCATCCGGCCGGTGCTTCCGGCATCGCCTTCGGCGCGCGCGAGCGCGAGGAGCTGGTGCGCGAGGCGCGTCGCGCGCGTCGTCGCGGCGTGCATCTTCGCGAGCTCGGCTGCGACGTCGGGCGCGTGCGGCCGGCGCTGCAGCAGTTCGAGCTGCATCCGCAGCCCCGCCAGAGGCGTTCGGAGCTGGTGCGCCGCATCGGCTACGAAGCGCTGCTGGCTCTCGGCGGCGACCCTCAGCCGGTCGAGCAGGCGGTTGAACGCGAGCACCGCGGGCTTCACTTCGTCGGGCGCGCCGTCCGTTTCGAGCGGCTCGAGATTGGTCGGTGCGCGTTGCAGCAGGTCGTCGCGCACGCGATCGAGCGGCGCGAGCGCGCGGCCGACCGCGCCCCGCACCAGCGCGAGGGCCGCGATCGCGACGATGAGCGTCGGCACGAGCGCGGCGACGAGCACGTCGCGCACCAGGCGGTTCCGCTTGTTGAGCGTCTCGCCGATCAGCACCGCGAGGCCGTTGCCCGCGCGGTACGAGGCGACGCGCATTCGCTTGCCGCGCCAGGTGATGTCCCGGAAATTCGCGTCTCCCGGCCGTTCGGGCGCCGCCAGCGCCGGGAGGTCCGCCTCGCCGGCGACGATGCGGCCCTGCGGGTCCCGGATCTGGAAGGCGAGCCGGTCGGACTCGTCGAACAGGAGCGCGCGCCGCGCGTCGTCGGACAGCTCGAGCCGCAGCACGCCGCCCTCGTCCCGGACGCTGCCCGCGAGCGCGACCGCGGGATCGAGGAGCGAGCGGTCGTAGGCGTCGGCGGCCATGCGCACGCCCACGTTCCAGGCGATGACCGTGGCCGCGGCCACGACGGCGAGCAGGACACCGGCCATCGAGAGGAGCACCCGATGGCGTATCGACGTCGGCGCGCGCATCAGCCCCCGTCGGGGCGATTGTTCCAGAGGTAGCCGAACCCGCGCACGGTGCGCAGGCGAACGCCCGCGGGTTCGATCTTCGCGCGAAGCCGCGACACGTACACCTCGACGGTGTTCGGCGCGACATGCTCGTTCTGGTTGCACATCTCTTCGATGATCTCGTCCTTCGACAGGACCCGCTCCGGGTGCCGCAGGAACAGGCACAGGAGCGCCCACTCGCGCGTGGTGAGTTCGACCGGGTTCCCGTGGATCTTCAGGCGACGGCCGGTGAGATCGATGTGCATCGGGCCGATCTCGACGACCGACGCGGCGGGAAGGTCCGCGCGTCGGAGCAGCGCCCGCACCCGGGCCTCGAACTCGTCGAGCGAGAACGGCTTGGTCATGTAGTCGTCGGCGCCGAGGTCGAGGCCGTGCACGCGGTCCTCGATGGCGTCGCGCGCCGTCAGCATCATCACCCGCGCGGCATCGCCGCGCGCGCGCAGGCGTCGCAGCACCTCGAAGCCGTCGATGCCCGGCAAACCCACGTCGAGCACGACCAGGTCGTGCTCGTCGCTGCTCGCCATCCGGTCCGCGTCCTCGCCCGCGCCGGCGACCTTCGCCGAGTGACCCGCGGCACCGAGCGCGCGTGCCAGGCCGTCGGCCAGCAACGGGTCGTCTTCGGCGATCAGCACTCTCATGCGGGTAGCGTACCAAACCGCGCGCCCGCCGGGGAGTCACTGGCGGGGGAGGGAACCATCCGCCTGACGGACTGCTGACGCGTCCGCCGCGTCCCGGCGCTCCCGGGACGCGGGCGGCGGAGCGCCTACGGGATCGCGATGCCCCGTCCTCCGTCGACGTTGATCGTCTCGCCGGTGACGTACGGAGCGTCCGCCAGCAGGAAGTGAACGGTGCGGGCGATGTCGTCGGGCGTGCCCTCGCGCCTGAGCGGCGTGTGCGAGATGATGCGCTGGCGCGAGACTTCGTCGAACGTGTCGTTGCCTTCCGGCCACAGGATGGGGCCCGGCGCGACCGCGTTCACGCGCACGTCCGGGGCGAGTTCGCGTGCGAGCGCGCGCGTGAGTCCCGCGAGCGCCGCCTTCGCCGTCGAATACACGACGTAGTGGCGAAGCGGACGCTCGGCGTGGATGTCGCTGATGTTGACGATCGCACCCTGCGCCTTGCGCAGCGGCACGGCCGCGGCCTGCGCGAGGAAGAGCGGCGCGCGAACATTGGTGCCCATCAGGTCGTCCCACTGCTCCGGCTCGATCTCGCCCATCACCGTCGAGTAGAAGCTCGAGGCGTTGTTGACCAGCGCGTCGAGCCGGCCGAAGCGCAGCACGGTCTGGTCGACGAGCGACGGCAGCTTGGCGAGGTCGAGGAGGTCGGCCTGGATCAGCGAGACCGAATCGGGGCGCGCGCCGTTGAGTTCCGCCTGCAGGAGCCGCGCCTCGCCGGCCGACGAGCGATAGTGCAGCATCAATCGCGCACCCGCCGCGTGCAGTCGGCGGCAGATCGCGGCGCCCACGCGCTTTGCGCCGCCGGTGACCAGCACGACCTTGTCCTGCACGCGCGCTCCCGCGGTCCGCGCCGGGCGGAATGTCGACTCCGCTACACTAGCACATGCCGCGCGCGAGGCGCGGAACGCCGATGCGGACGCAACGCGAACCCGACCGCGCGCTGCCCGAGCCGGAGGCGGACGGCAGGGCCCACGCTGCCCGGGTGCGCGCGGCGATCGTCGCGGCCCTCGACGCGCGCGGCGGATGGATGCCGGTCCGCGACTACGTCGCGCTCGCGCTCTACGCTCCCGGACTCGGCTACTACGCTGCGGGGACGCGCAAGTTCGGCGCCGCGGGGGACTTCACGACCGCGCCCGAGATGACGTCGCTGTTCGGCACGACGCTCGCATCGCAGGTCGCGGCGGTGCTCGATAGCACGGGTGCCCGCGAGCTCGTCGAACTCCGCGCGGGCAGCGGCCGGCCCGCGTACGTCCTCCCGCGCGAACCCGATCGCCTGGCCGCGGCGCCGTCCCGG
>DAOMBL010000205.1:0-6542 GCA_035427325.1 Casimicrobiaceae bacterium | reverse complement strand
CAACGAACGTTGGCGGCGAGTAGGCATACCGCCACGGCGATCGCGCGCTCTGCTGGAGCCGCGCGCGGACGCTCTGCGTCGCGGACCTGCATCTCGGCAAGGCGGCGGCGTTTCGCGCGGGCGGCGTCCCGGTACCGCGCGGGTCGACCGCGAACGATCTGGCGCGACTTTCCGCCCTCGTCGCGGCAAGCGAGGCCGTCCGGCTGGTCGTGCTCGGCGATTTCCTGCACGCAAAGGCGGGCGTGGTGCCTGCGCTCGACGCCGCTTTCCGAGCGTGGCGCGAAGCGCATCGCACGCTCACGATCACGCTGGTGCGCGGCAATCACGACATGGCGTCGGGCGACCCGCCGCCGGACTGGGGCGTCGAAGTGGTCGGCGAGCCGCATGCACTGCCGCCGTTCCTCGCCTGTCACGCTCCCGTGTCGCCGCGCACCGGTTACGCGCTGTGCGGCCACGTTCATCCAGGCGTGCGCATCGCCGGACTCGGCGAGGCGCCGGTGCGCCTGCCCTGCTTCGTCCTCGGCAGGCGCCGCGCGATTCTGCCGGCGTTCGGGCGCATGACCGGGCTCGCGCTCGTCTCGCCCGCGGCCGACGATGCCGTGATCGCGATCGCGGGCGACGAACTCTTCCGCCTGCCGCCGTGACGCGCGATCGCGTTGGTGCCGAGAGCCGCGCTCGAGCCATTGTGGGTCGGGCTGAGACCCTGTGGGTCGGGCTTCAGCCCGACAGGAATCGCGCCGATGCCGCACAACGGCGTCGGCCTGAAGGCCGACCCACGGTAAGGGCGGTGGGTCGGGCTGAGACCCTGTGGGTCGGGCCCGACAGGAATCGCGCCGATGCCGCACAACGGCGTCGGCCTGAAGACCGACCCACGGGTTCGGTGCGCCCTGCTGCAACGCACACCAGGCGCCACACCGCGTGCGTCGCGGCGTTCGGCGAGGCGGACCAAGACGGATGGGCTTCTGCCGCTGCGCCGCAGCGCGAAGGCTGCCGCCGCCGCGCTGTCGTATCCCCGCAACGTCCGCGCAGCCCCGACGAACGGTCGAGCCCGGGGACAAACCGGTGGACAACGCCGGGATAAGCCGGGGACAGACAGGCAAACGCCCCGGCAACGGCCTGAATTGCTTGCCGATTCGGCGCGCGCCCCCGGTGGAGAACTTTCGCCTTGCGGTTTGCCCCATCCCCTACTAAGCTTGGTGTTGATCCGGCACTTGAACACAAGATATAGTAGATTCTGATTCCTAAGCGGATTCGAAGGCGCCCACCGGCGCCGCCCGTGCAGGGGAACCTGGCGCGGGTGGCCCCATCGGCGGGGAGCGCCCGGAAAGCCGCGACGGACGCGCGTTTGCGGGATTGCCCCCGAATCGGCGAAACGAGTGTCCGCCCAACGACAACGACAAGTTTTCCAGGAGAAGCATCCATGTCCCTCGCTGCCCCGGCACCCGCCCCCGCCGCACAGCATTCGATCCCGACGCGTGAACTGATCCTGGGCGAAGCAGGCAGTCCGATGACCCCCGGCAGCGACCCCCGCTTCTCGCAATACAAGGTGATCCGGCGCAACGGCGCCGTCGTCGGCTTCGAGCCCTCGACGAGGTCGATCGCGATGACCTAGGCGTTCCTCGCGGTGACCGGCGGGCAGAGCGCCGCGTCCGCGCGCGTGCGCTAGCAGGTCGCGAACCTCACCGAGGCGGTCGTTGCCACGCTCGTGAAGCGCAAGCCGGAGGGCGGGGCGATCCACATCGAGGAAATCCAGGACCAGGTCGAACTCGCGCTGATGCGCGGCGGCGAGCACGAGGCCGCGCGCGCCTACGTGCTCTACCGCGAGAAGCGCGCTCAGGAGCGCGCCGCGAAGCAGGACGCGCAGGCGAAACCGCACGAGGTCGACCTCCACGTGGTCGAGAACGGCCAGCGCCGCAAGCTCGACCTCGCGCGCCTGACCGCGCTCGTGAAATCCTCGTGTGAAGGCCTGCCGGATGCCGATCCGGAGCGCATCCTGAAGGCGACGCTCAAGGACCTCTACGACGGCGTGCCGATCGAGGAAGTCCGCAAGTCGGTGGTGCTCGCGGCGCGCACGCTGATCGAGAAGGATCCCGCGTACTCGTACGTCACCGCGCGATTGCTGCTCGACTCGCTGCGCCATGAGGCGCTCGGCGCCGAGGCGACGCAGGCCGACATGGCGACGCGCTACGCGGAGGCGTTCCCGCAGTTCATCCGGCACGGCATCAAGATCGGACTCCTCAACGAGGCGCTGCAGCAGTTCGACATGAAGAAGCTCGGCGCCGCGCTCAAGCCCGAGCGCGACCTCAAGTTCGGCTACCTCGGGCTGCAGACGCTCTACGACCGTTACTTCCTCGTCGACCAGTACGTGGGCGGCCGCCGCTTCGAACTGCCGCAGTGGTTCTTCATGCGCGTCGCGATGGGCCTCGCGCTGAACGAGGTCGATCGCGAGACGCGCGCGATCGAGTTCTACGACGTGCTGTCGACCTTCGCTTTCATGTCGTCGACCCCGACGCTGTTCAACTCCGGCACGCACCGTTCGCAGCTCTCGTCGTGCTACCTGACGACGGTCTCCGACGACCTCGACGGCATCTACGAGGCAATCAAGGAGAACGCGCTGCTCTCGAAGTTCGCGGGCGGGCTGGGCAACGACTGGACCAACGTCCGCGCGATGGGTTCGCACATCAAGGGCACCAACGGCAAGAGCCAGGGCGTGGTGCCGTTCCTGAAGGTCGTCAACGACACCGCGGTCGCGGTCAACCAGGGCGGCAAGCGCAAGGGCGCGGTGTGCACCTATCTGGAAAGCTGGCACCTCGACGTCGAGGAGTTCCTCGAGCTGCGCAAGAACACCGGCGACGACCGCCGCCGCACCCACGACATGAACACGGCGAACTGGATTCCCGACCTGTTCATGAAGCGCGTGATGGAGGGCGGCGACTGGACGCTCTTCTCGCCCTCCGACTGCCCCGACCTGCACGACAAGTTCGGCCACGCGTTCGAGGAGGCGTACCGGCGCTACGAGGACAAGGCCGCGCGCGGGGAACTGAAGCTGCACAAGAAGATCCCGGCGGTCCAACTCTGGCGCAAGATGCTCTCGATGCTCTTCGAGACCGGGCATCCGTGGATCACGTTCAAGGACGCCTGCAACGTGCGCTCCCCGCAGCAGCACGTCGGCACCGTGCACTCGAGCAACCTCTGCACCGAGATCACGCTCAACACCAGCGAGACCGAGATTGCCGTGTGCAACCTGGGCTCGGTCAACCTGCTCGCGCACATGGTGAAGAAGGGCGAGCGCTGGGAGCTCGACCAGGCGAAGCTCGCGAAGACGATCGGGACCGCGATGCGGATGCTCGACAACGTCATCGACATCAACTACTACGCGGTCGCGAAGGCCCGCAACTCCAACCTCAAGCATCGTCCGGTGGGGCTCGGCATCATGGGCTTCCAGGACTGCCTGCACCTGCTGCGCGTTCCCTACGCCTCTCAGGAGGCGCTCGCGTTCGCGGACAGCTCGATGGAGGCGGTCTGCTACCACGCCTACCACGCCTCGACCGTGCTCGCCGAGGAACGCGGACGCTACAGCTCGTACGCGGGGAGCCTGTGGGACCGCGGCATCCTTCCGCAGGATTCGCTCGACCTCCTGCGCGAGGAACGCGGCGGCTACGTGGACATCGACCGGAGTTCGTCGATGGACTGGACCGCGCTCCGCGCGCGCATCAAGACGCACGGGATGCGCAACAGCAACTGCGTGGCGATCGCGCCGACCGCGACGATCTCCAACATCGTCGGCGTCGCGGCCTCGATCGAGCCCGACTACCAGAACATCTACGTCAAGAGCAACCTCTCGGGCGAGTTCACCGTCATCAATGAGCAGCTCGTCGCCGACCTGAAGGCGCTCGACCTGTGGGACGACGTGATGGTCGCCGACCTCAAGTACTTCGACGGCTCGCTCGCGAAGATCGACCGCGTTCCGGCGGAACTGCGCACGCTCTACGCGACCGCGTTCGAGGTCGAGCCGGCGTGGATCGTCGAGGCCGGCGCCCGGCGCCAGAAGTGGATCGACCAGGCGCAGAGCCTCAACATCTACATGGCGGGCGCCTCGGGCAAGAAGCTCGACGAGACCTACAAGCTCGCGTGGGTGCGCGGCCTCAAGACGACGTACTACCTGCGCTCGCTCGCGGCGACGTCGGCCGAGAAGTCGACCGGCAAGGGCGGCGAGCTGAACGCGGTGCCGGCGTCCGGCGGAATGGCCGCGGCGTCCGCGTCCTCGTCGATCAGGGCGAGCGCGCCCGCCTCGACGAAGCAGCCGGTGGCCGAGATCGACGCGCCGAAGTTCTGCGCGATCGACGATCCCACCTGCGAGGCGTGCCAGTAGGTCGGGCTTCGAATCGGGGTCAGAGACGGAATTCGCATGGCGCACGCGCGGGTCGGGATGACGACGAATTCCGTCTCTGACCCCAATGGATGAATCGGTGAACCGCCCGCACGACCCGACGAACGACAACACCATCGTCGGGCGGGCGAGCGGAACAGGTGGCGCGGGACCCGGGCACGAAGGACCGCGCAGGGCAGCAACCGAGGATGACGAGGGCGCGAACCCGGACAGGAAACCGTGAAGGACGACGCGCACGAGGAAACCTCCCCGAAGGGGACCGACGGCGATCACGCCGCGGTTCCCCTGTCGCAGCACCGGAAGCGCGCGGAGCCCCGCGCCGCGCGACGGTCAGCTCCGGAAGCGTCCGCCCGGCCAGGCGGACGCGCGGTGCGTTCGTCAACTTCACGAAAGGAGTCCCCCTTGGCGCGCTACGAACACGTGCAGCGACAGGTCGTCGACGCACGCTATCTTGGCGATTACAAGGTGTATCTGGAGTTCAACGACGGGCGCAAGGGCGTCGTCGACCTCTCCGACGAGCTCTACGGCGAGGAGATGACGCCCCTGCGCGATCGCCACCGGTTCTCGCAGGTGTACCTGGACAAGGGTCTCGCGACGCTCGCGTGGCTCGACGGCCAGGATTTCGCCCCCGAGTTCCTTTACGAGCGACTGAAGGCGATGCACTGACCGCTCGCCTGCCCCGACGCCGCTCCCCGCCTCACCCCGGGGGGCGGTGCCCCGGGGTTCAAGCAGGGTCAGACTCGACTTTCGACGGCTGCGTCGGTGGGATTGCCCGGGCGTGTCACCGAAAGTCGAGTCTGACCCTGCTTGAATCTGCGGCCTCACGCACGACCAGGAGACATAACGACATGCACACCCTCTCCTTCGACGACGACCTGCCCTCGCCCACCGTACCGGCACCCGCGCCGCGCACGGCGGAGACGATCCGCGCGCAGGTCGCCGGCGGCATTCTCGCCCGCGGAGAACCGGTGCAGGACTTCGACGTCGAACAGCAGGTCGCGCACGCGAGCACCGCCCGCGTCCGCCTCGAGGACAAGCGCGTCATCAACGGCGCCGCCGACGTGAATCAGCTCGTGCCGTTCAAGTATCGCTGGGCCTGGGAGAAGTACCTCGCGGGCTGCGCGAACCACTGGATGCCGCAAGAGATCAACATGCAGCGCGACATCGAGCTGTGGAAGAACCCGCAGTGACTGACCGACGACGAGCGCCTGATCGTCAAGCGCAACCTCGGGTTCTTCGTCACGGCCGACAGCCTCGCCGCGAACAACATCGTGCTCGGCACCTACCGCCACATCACGGCGCCCGAGTGCCGCCAGTACCTGCTGCGCCAGGCGTTCGAGGAGGCGATCCACACGCACGCCTACCAGTACATCGTCGAGAGCCTGGGCCTCGACGAAGGCGAGATCTTCAACGCCTACCACGAGGTGGCGTCGATCCGCGACAAGGACGAGTTCCTGATTCCGTTCATCGAGACCCTGACCAATCCGGCGTTTCGCACCGGCACGCCCGAGGCCGATCAGGCGCTGCTGCGCAGCCTCATCGTGTTCGCCTGCATCATGGAAGGGCTCTTCTTCTACGTCGGCTTCGTGCAGATCCTCGCGATGGGCCGCCAGAACAAGATGACCGGCAGCTCCGAGCAATACCAGTACATCCTGCGCGACGAGTCGATGCACTGCAACTTCGGCATCGATCTCATCAACACCATCAAGCTCGAGAACCCGCACCTGTGGACGAGCGAGTTCCGCGACGAGATCTCGGAGTTGATGAAGAAGGGCGTCGAGCTCGAGTACCGTTACGCCGAGGACACGATGCCGCGCGGCGTGCTGGGCCTGAACGCGCCGATGTTCAAGGAGTACCTGCGCTTCATCGCGAACCGGCGCTGCCAGCAGATCGGATTGGATCCGCTCTTCCCGAAGGCCGACAACCCGTTCCCGTGGATGGCCGAGATGATCGACCTCAAGAAGGAGAAGAACTTCTTCGAGACGCGGGTCACCGAGTACCAGACCGGCGGGGCGTTGAGTTGGGATTGACGCGCGCCGGTTCGTGTCGACGCGAGAGCCGGCTTCGGGCGGCGGATCGCTTGATTTCGGTCATGGAAACGGTGGGGGGCCCGTCTATCGTCCCCGGTGCAACACGACGCGAGGGGTTCTGG
>DAOMBL010000204.1:3915-6577 GCA_035427325.1 Casimicrobiaceae bacterium | reverse complement strand
CCGTGGCCGCCGACATCGCGCGTGCGCTCGGCGGTTTCACGCGCACGGGCGACCATTTCGAGCGCGACGACGCGGTCGTGTCCTCCGCGGTCGGCCACCTGCTCGAGATCGGGATGCCCGAGGAGGAGGAGGTCAAGCGCGGCAAGTGGACGTTCGCGCACCTGCCCGCGATCCCGTCGAGCTTCGCGCTCAAGCCGATCGAGAAGTCCGAGGAGCGCCTGAAGCTCCTCCTGAAGCTCCTCAAGCGCAAGGACGTGACCGAGATCGTCAACGCCTGCGACGCGGGCCGCGAGGGCGAACTCATCTTCCGCTACCTCGTCGCCTACGCGAAGACGCAGAAGCCGATCCGCCGGCTGTGGCTGCAATCGATGACGCCGGCCGCGATCCGCGAGGGATTCGAGGCGCTGCGCAGCGATGCCGCGATGCGCCCGCTCGCCGACGCCGCGAAATGCCGCTCCGAGTCCGACTGGCTGGTCGGCATCAACGGGACGCGCGCGATGACCGCGTTCAACTCGAAGTCGGGCGGCTTCCAGCTCACCACCGTCGGCCGCGTGCAGACGCCGACGCTCGCGATCCTGGTCGAGCGCGAGGAGAAGATCCGCGCGTTCGTCCCGCGCGACTACTGGGAGCTGCACGGGACCTTCCGCGCCGCTGCGGGCGAGTACCCCGGACGCTGGTTCGACGAGTCGTTCAAGCGCCGCGACGACGATCCCGACGCCCGCGCCGAGCGGCTGTGGGACGAGGCGAAGGCGCGCGCGATCGCCGCGAAGTGCGCCGGCCGGCCCGGCACGGTGACCGAGGAGTCGAAGCCCTCGACGCAGAGCCCGCCGCTCCTCTACGACCTCACGACGCTGCAGCGCGAGGCGAACGGACGCTTCGGCTTCTCCGCGCGCACGACGCTCTCGCTCGCGCAGGCGCTCTACGAGAAGCACAAGGCGCTGACCTACCCGCGCACCGACTCGCGCGCGCTGCCCGAGGACTACCTCGGCACGGTGAGGAAGACGCTCGAGATGCTGGGCGAGTCGAACGCGTACGGCACGCACGCGCGACGCGTGCTGAAGGAGAAATGGGTCCGTCCGAACAAGCGCGTGTTCGACAACGCCAAGATCTCCGACCACTTCGCGATCATCCCGACGCTCGTGGCGCCGAAGCACCTGAACGAACTCGAGGCGAAGCTCTACGACTTCGTGGTCAAGCGATTCCTCGCCGTGTTCCACCCGGCCGCCGAGTTCCTCGTCACCACGCGCATCACGCGCGTCGAGGGCGAGCCGTTCCGGACCGAGGGCAAGGTGCTCGTGGAGCCGGGCTGGCTCGCGGTCTACGGCAAGGAGGCCGCGGAGGCCGACGCCTCGCTCGTGCCAGTCAAGCCGGGCGAGAAGGTCGCCACCGCGAAGGTCGACGTCCAGAAGCACACGACGCGTCCTCCGCCGCGCTACAACGAGGGCACGCTGCTCTCCGCGATGGAGGGGGCCGGCAAGACGATCGAGGACGAGGAGCTGCGCGAGGCGATGCGCGAGAAGGGGCTCGGCACGCCGGCGACGCGCGCGCAGATCATCGAGGGACTGATCGGCGAGCGCTACGTCTACCGCGAAGGCAAGGACCTCCACCCGACCGCGAAGGCGTTCTCGCTGATGACGCTGCTGCACGGACTCGGCATCCCGGAACTCTTCAGCCCCGAACTCACCGCCGAGTGGGAGTTCAAGCTCGCGCAGATGGAGCACGGCAAGCTCGGACGCGACGCGTTCATGAAAGAGATCGTCGCGATGACGAAGCGCATCGTCGCGCAGGCGAAGAACTACGAGAGCGACACGATCCCGGGCGACTTCGCGACGCTCGCCGAGCCCTGCCCGAAGTGCGGCGGCGAGGTGCACGAACGCTACAAGAAGTTCCAGTGCGTGCGCTGCGACTTCGGCTTCTGGAAGATCCTGGGCGGGCGCCAGCTCGAGCCCGGGGAGGCGGACGCGCTCCTCCGCGACCGCGCCGTGGGTCCGCTGGACGGCTTCCGAAGCAAGCTCGGCCGGCCGTTCAGCGCGAAGCTCAGGCTGAACGACGCGAACGAGGTCGAGTTCGACTTCGGCCCGCGCCTCGACGACGACGATGCTGAGGCCCCCGACTTCACCGGCCAGGAGCCGCTCGGCACATGTCCCAAGTGCGGCCATCCGGTCTACGAGACACCGGCCGCGTACGTCTGCGAGAAGGCGGTCGGCCCCGGCCGCACCTGCGATTTCCGCTCGGGCCGCACGATCCTGCAGCGTCCGGTCGAACGCGCGCAGATGGCGAAGCTGCTCGCCACCGGCAGGACCGACCTGCTGCAGTTCGTCTCCGCGCGCACGCGCCGACCGTTCTCCGCGTTCCTCGTGCGCCAGCAGGACGGCAAGGTCGGCTTCGAGTTCGAGAAGCGGGAGAAGGGGGCGCGAGCGCGCGGCGGGCGGCCGCAGGCGGCCGCGCTCAAAGTCCTCGGCGCGCATCCGCGCGACGGCAAGCCGGTCGAGTTGTACTCGGGCCGCTACGGTCCGTACGTGAAGCACGGCGACACGAACGCCACGATCCCCGACCGTGAGCGCGCCGAGGCGATCACGCTCGATGAGGCGGTTGCGCTCGTCGACGAGAAGGTCAGGCGCGGCGGGGCGCGGCCGGGAGCCGCGGCCGGCAGGAAGGCCCG
>DAOMBL010000204.1:0-3905 GCA_035427325.1 Casimicrobiaceae bacterium | reverse complement strand
GGCCGATGCGCCGACGACCCGCAAGGCAACCGCGCGCACGAAGGCGCCGGTCGCCGGGTCCGCGAAGCCGGGTGCGAGACCGACGAGTGCGCCATCGGCGAAGAAGCGACCCGTGGCAACGAAGACACCGGCCGCCGCGCGCAAGCCCCCCGCTCCGAAGAAACCGCCCGCGCGCAAGGCGCCTGCGTCGAAACGACGCGGCTGATTCCGCCGTCCCCCCGGCCGGTTCGGCCCGCGCCTGCGCGGGTCACGCGCACGCTCAGCGCCACCCGTCGGTGCTCGTCCACGACGGCATCCGTCGCTGGCGCGAGGTCCGGGGAGGGCATACACTGCGTCCCTCCCACGCGCAGAGGGATGCCTCGCCGGCATGTACCTTCTGTTCGTCGTCTCGAGGAACGAGGGTGCGCTGCTTCGGCAGAACCTGGAGCACCACTTTGCCTGGGGATTCGACCACGCGCTCGTGGCCGACAACGAGAGCACCGACGAGACTCCCGAGGTGCTCATGGGCTTCGCCGGCGCGGTCACCCACCTTCGCCTCGCGAGGTTCGCCGACCGGTACGTCGCGCTGGGCGAGCTCCTGTCGCGGGCCGAGGCTCGGCACGGCGAAGCCCGATGGGTGGCGGTCTCGGACACCGACGAGTTCTGGTGGGCTCCGATCGCCGGCGTGGGCACGCTGCTCGCGTCGGTGCCGCCGGCGGTGCTCGCGCTCAACGCCGGCCAGAAGCTGTTCCTGCCGACGGATGCCGACGCGACCTCCGGCCCGATCATGTGCCGGCGCCGCCACCGGACGGCGCGCGAGGATTCGCCGCTGCACTCGAGCTATGTCCGCGGCAAGTCGTTCTACCGCGCGGCGTGGCTCCGCGGACACACGCTCGACGACAACCACCGCAGTCCGTCGATCGTGCCCGCGTCCTGGCGGCGCACCGGCGCGCCGCTCGTCCATCACTACATGGTCGACGGCGAGGATGGCTTCGTCCGAAAAGTGCAGGATTACCCCCGCCACTATCCCGCGCTCGCCGCGCGTCCCCCGGGCGAGCCTGGGTCCGCGGCCGTCCAGACCGCCGCCGTCGGCTTCCGGGGATTCAAGCGCGCGTGGTGGGAACTCTTCCAGGCCGGCGGCGAGGCGGCACTGCGGGCCTACTATCGCGATACCTATCGGCTCGACGCGCGGGCGCTGCAGCGCTACCTCGCCTCCGGCGACCTCGTCGAGGATCGCGCGTTCGCCGAGCACACGGCATCCAGGCTCGGGCTGGGCGCGCGCGCGCCCTGAGTGCGGCTCGGACGCCAAGGTCGCGCGCGCCGGTCTCGCCGGGAACGCAGCCGGGCCCTGGGCGCTCGAGGCCCGCCCGGGACCATCAGACGTCGAGGTTGCGCACGCCGAGGGCGTTGGTCTCGATGAACGCGCGCCTCGGCTCGACTTCCTCGCCCATCAGCTTGCTGAACACCTCCTCGGAGGTGACCGCGTCCTCGATCTGCACCTTGAGGAGGCGGCGCACCGCGGGATCCATCGTCGTCTCCCAGAGCTGCTCCGGGTTCATCTCGCCGAGTCCCTTGTAGCGCTGGATCGACACGCTGCCGCGCGCCTCCGCGATCAACCAGTCGAGCGCCTCCTTGAACGTGCGTACCGCGAGCGACTTCTCGCCACGCCGGACGACGGCGCCGGCGCGCACGAGACCCTGAAGGGCCTGCGCGGCCGTGGCGATCTGCCCGCCGTCGCCGCTCTCCAGGAAATCCGTGTCGATCGCGCTCGCGTGCGGTGTCCCGTGGTGGCGGCGCACGATCACCAGGCGGCGGCTCTCCGCCGCCGTGTCGTAGCGTGCCTCGACGGTCACCTCGGGATCGCCGATCGCCTCCGCGAGTTCGCGCGCGCTGCGGTTCGCCGCGGTGTCGGTACCGAGGTCCACCTTGACGCCGGAGAGCATCGCGTAGAGCGCGGCGGGATCGACCATGCGCGAACTGCGCTCGATCACGGCCTCCGCGAGGACGAACTCGCGTGCGATCGACGCGAGCGCATCGGCGGACAGCGCCGGCGCGCCGGCGGCGGGCACGAGTTCCGCGCCCTTGAGCGCGACCTTGAGCAGGTGCTGCTTCAGTTCGGCTTCGTCCTTCAGGTAGACCTCGTCGCGGCCGAGCTTCGCCTTGTAGAGCGGCGGCTGCGCGATGTAGATGTGGCCGCGCTCGATCAGTTCCGGCATCTGCCGGTAGAAGAACGTGAGGAGCAGCGTGCGGATGTGCGACCCGTCGACGTCCGCGTCGGTCATGATGATGACGCGGTGGTAGCGCAGCTTGTCGGGGTTGAACGCGTCCTTGTCGTCCTTCTCGCTCGTCGCGCGGCCGAAGCCCGCGCCGAGCGCCGTGATCAGCGTCACGATCTCCTGGCTGCCGATCACCTTGTCGATGCGCGCCCGCTCGACGTTGAGGATCTTGCCGCGCAGCGGCAGGATCGCCTGGAACTTGCGGTCGCGGCCCTGCTTCGCGGAGCCTCCGGCCGAATCGCCCTCGACCAGGTAGAGTTCGCACAGCGACGGATCGCGCTCCTGGCAGTCGGCGAGCTTGCCGGGCAGGCCCATGCCGTCGAGGACACCCTTGCGTCGCGTGAGTTCGCGCGCCTTGCGCGCCGCCTCCCGCGCCCGCGCGGCCTCGACGATCTTCGTGCAGATGATCTTCGCGTCGGCCGGATACTCGAGCAGGAACTCGGCGAGCTTCGCGCCGACGATCTCCTGCACGATCGGCTGCACCTCGGAGGAGACGAGCTTGTCCTTCGTCTGGCTCGAGAACTTGGGCTCGGGAACCTTCACCGACAGCACGCAGGTCAGGCCCTCGCGCATGTCGTCGCCCGCGGTCTCGACCTTCGCCTTCTTCGCGATCTCCTCCTTCTCGATGTAGCTGTTGAGCGTGCGCGTCATCGCCTGGCGCAATCCGGTGAGGTGCGTGCCGCCGTCGCGCTGCGGGATGTTGTTGGTGAAGCACTGCACGCTCTCGGCGTAGCTGTCGTTCCACTGCATCGCGACCTCGACGGTCGTGCCGTCCTTCTCGCCGATCGCGTGGAAGACGCGCGGATGCAGCACGCTCTTGCTGCGGTTCATGTACTCGACGAAGCCCTTGACGCCGCCCGAATAGGCGAAGTTCTCGCTCTTGCCGTCGCGCTGGTCGATCAGCTCGATCTTCACGCCGTGGTTGAGGAACGAGAGTTCGCGGATGCGCTTCGCCAGGATCTCGTAGTGGTATTCGATGCGGCCGAAGGTCTCGGTCGAGGCCATGAAATGCACCTCGGTGCCGCGGCGATCCGTGTTGCCGGCGGTCGCGAGGGGGGCAACCGCCTCGCCCCGGCGAAACTCCATCTGGTGCACCTTGCCTCCGCGCCAGATGCGCAGGCGCAGCCAGTCGGAGAGAGCGTTGACGACCGACACCCCGACCCCGTGCAGGCCACCGGAGACCTTGTAGCTGTTCTGGTCGAACTTTCCGCCCGCGTGCAGTTCGGTCATCACGATCTCGGCGGCCGAGCGCTTCGCCTCGTCGTCCTCCTTGATGTCGGTCGGGATGCCCCGTCCGTTGTCGAACACCGACACCGAGTTGTCGGCGTGGATCACGACCTTGATGTCGTCGCAGTAACCGGCGAGGGCTTCGTCGATCGCGTTGTCGAGGACCTCGAACACCATGTGGTGCAGGCCGGTGCCGTCGGAGGTGTCGCCGATGTACATCCCGGGGCGCTTGCGCACCGCGTCCAGTCCCTTGAGCACCTTGATGCTCGAGGAATCGTAGTTCGCGGCGTCCGGCCGGGGCGCCTCGATGCCGTTCGTCGATGCGGCCTCCGGCGCTGCCGGGTGCTGCGGCGGATTCTCTGTGCTCATGGTGCCGCGCTGCCTAGATGCGCATCGGCATGACGACGTACTTGAAGTCCGAAC
>DAOMBL010000203.1:0-6580 GCA_035427325.1 Casimicrobiaceae bacterium | reverse complement strand
CACGAAAGACGCATCCCGGCGCTCGATGCGCCGCCCCGGGAATCGCCGGCGCGACAGTCCTCTGAACTCTGACTCTTGGTTCCTGATGCCGGCCTGAAGGCCGACCCACGAAAGACGCATCCCGGCGCTCGATGCGCCGCCCCGGGAATCGCCGGCGCGACAGTCCTCTGAACTCTGACTCCTGGTTCCTGATGCCGGCCTGAAGGCCGACCCACAAGGCCGACCCACCGATCAGTATTCGATGGGGATCGGGTCGAGCGAGCGCCAGAGGTACCACGTGGCCGCGGTGCGCCACGGCCGCCAGCGCTCGCCGTGGGCGCGCAGCGCGCGCAACGACTGGGCGCGACCGCCCGTGTAGTGCTGCGCGACCGCCTTCTGCAGGCCGAGGTCGTCGACGGGATACACGTCGGGACGCAGTTCGTGGAACATGAGGAACATCTCGGCGGTCCAGCGTCCGATGCCGCGCACGTCGACGAGCGCGGCGATCAGCGCTTCGTCGTCGAGGCGCTTCCAGCCGCGCGGATCGAGACGCCCGCTCGCGAAGTGGCCGGCGAGGTCGTGCAGGTAGTCCGCCTTGCGCTCGGAGAAGCCGGCCGCGCGCAGGGCGGGGCGGTCGAGCGAGGCGACCCGGCCGGGATCGAGCTTCGGAAACCGCTCGGTCGCCGCGCCCGGGTCCGCCAGCGCGACGAATCGCCGCCAGATGGCATCCGCGGCCTGCACCGAGATCTGCTGGCCGGTGATCGCACGGGCGAGCGCGGTGAACGCGTCGCTGCGCCGCTTCAGGCTGACCCCGGGGTACGCGCGGACCAGCGCGCGCATGACGGGGTCGCGGCGCGCGAGGTCGGCCGCCGCATCGTTCCACCAGCGCGGCTTCACGCGGCCCGCGCGCGCCTGCGCGCCCGCCGGCGCCACGATGCGACGACGTGGCAGCGCCACGCCACGCGCACCGCGCAGAATCCGATCGCCGCGAGCGTGAAGGCGAGCAGCACGAGGCCCAGCGCGAGCGGCTTGCCGAGTTCCGACATCCAGGCGACGAGCGCGGGCACGTAGTTCGAGAGCCCGTTGAACGTCGGCGGCGTCACCGACACGACGTGGGGCGCGTGGGGAAAGAACAGGCGGCCGTACTCGTAGGCGACCACGTAGAGCGGGACGATCGTGAACGGGTTCGTGTACAGCGTCGTGATCGCCGCGAGCGGGAAGTTCGCGCGCCAGACGAGCGAGAGAGCGATCGCGCCGGCGACCTGGACCGGTCCCGGGATGAGGCCGCACAGGAGCCCGACCGCGACCGCGCGCGCGGTCGAACGGCGATTCAGGTGCCAGAGGTCCGGATCGGACAGGGCGGGGACGTAGCGAACCACCCAGGGATGCCGGGTGATCTTTTCGACCGAGGGCTTGAGCCGCTCGATCTGCTGCCTCAGGGCTTGCCGGAGCATGGGAGGGGAAAATGGTACTATGCGCCGCTTTTTTTCGCGGGGTCGTCCATGTCGATCGTCACGCTGCTCCGGGGGTTGGTCGCCGCCCTGGCCGTCGCCCTCGCGGCGGGAGCGGGCGCTGCCGACCCCTCGAAGGTCTACCGCATCGCGTTCGGCGTCGCCGAGACGAGCTTCGACCCGGCGCGCGTCTCCGACCTCTATTCGAACACGGTCAACGAGGCGATCTTCGAGCGCCTCCTCACCTACGACTACCTCGCGCGGCCGGCGAAGCTCGTGCCCCTGGTCGCCGAGGCGATGCCCGTGGTGGGCGACGGCGGGGCGACCTACACGTTCAAACTGCGCAAGGGCATCTTCTTCACGCCCGACCCGGCGTTCAAGGGCGCGAAGCGCGAACTCGTCGCGGCCGACTTCGCCTACACGATCAAGCGCCATGCCGACCCGAAGAACCGCTCGCCATGGGCGTTCATGGTCGAAGGGCGCATCGCCGGGCTCGACACGCTGATCGCGCAGGCGAAACAGACCGGCCGGTTCGACTACGACGCGAAGATCCCGGGCCTCGAGACGCCGGACCCCTACACGCTGGTGGTCCGCCTGGTCGCGCCCGATTACCTGTTCAACTACACGGTGGCGCACGTCCCGTTCGGGGCGCAGGCGCGCGAGGTCGTCGAGCACTACGGTCAGGAGCAGGTCGGCGCGCACCCGGTCGGCACCGGCCCGTACTTCCTGAAGGAGTGGAAGCGCGCCTCGCGCATCGTGCTCGAGGCGAATCCCGACTTCCGCGGCTTCGTGTGGGACTTCGCGCCGACGGACGACCCCTGGGACCAGCAGGTCGTCCGGGACATGCGCGGCAAGAAGATGCCGCAGATCGGCCGCGTCGAGATCTCGATCATCGAGGAGGACCAGTCGCGCTGGCTCGCCTTCGGCGGCCAGGAACTCGACGTGCTCGCGCTGCCGGGCACGTTTCGCCCGCAGGCGATCGGCGCGGACGGCAAGCTGCTGCCGCGCTGGACCGACGAGGGCGTGAAGCTCTTCAAGGCGATCGACCCCGACATCGCCTACGCGTTCTTCAACTTCCGCGACCCGGTCGTCGGCGGGTTCGAGCCCGCGAAGCTCGCGTTGCGTCGGGCGATCATCATGTCCTACAACGTGCAGGAGGAGATCGACGTCGTGCGCAAGGGGCAGGCGGTGCGCGCGCAGATGCCGATCCCGTTCGGCGTCGTCGGGCACGATCCGTCGTACCGCACGGTGAACCCGTACGACCCCGACCTCGCCAACAAGCTGCTCGACCGTTTCGGCTACAGGAAGGGCCCGGATGGCTGGCGCACGCAGCCCGACGGGAAGCCGCTCGTGATCCGCCAGGCGACCGGCACCACGCAGATCGACCGCACGTTCAACGAGCTGTGGAAGAAGGCCGCCGACTCGATCCACGTCCGCATGGTGTTCGACGCGGGAAAGTTCGCGGACAACCTGAAGCAGGCGAAGGCCTGCCAGCTCATGATGTGGAGCGCCGCCTGGACCGCCGACTACCCCGACGGCGAGAACTTCATGCAACTCCTCTACGGACCGAACACCGGCCAGAGCAACAACGGCTGCTACGAGTCGAAGGCGTTCGACGCCCTCTACGACAAGATGCGCGCGATGCCGATCGACGCGCCCGGGCGCAACCTGCTGTTCCTCGAGATGTCGCGCCAGATGGACGTCGACGGCGCGTGGTCGATGCACGTGTCGCGCGAGCGCAACCAGATGATCCGCCCGTGGGTTCAGGGCTACAAGAAGCACCCGATCCTGCACGGCGAGTGGCTCTACATGGACCTCGCCCCGCGCTCGTGACCCGAATGGTTCCCTCGCTCGCGCGCCGCGCGCTCGCGGCCCTGCTCCTCGCCGTCGCGGCCCCGGTGCTCGCGGCGCCGGACATGAACAAGGTGATCCGGGAGGTGTTCCCGGCCGCGGAGACCGGCTTCGATCCCGCCGCCGTGCACGACCTGTATTCGGGGACGATCGTGCAGGGCATCTTCGAGACGCTCTACACCTACGACTATCTCGCGCGTCCGTCGAAGCTCGTGCCGCTCACCGCCGACGGGATGCCGCAGGTCACCGACGAAGGCAGGACCTGGACGATCCGGCTGAAGAAGGGCATCCGCTTCGCCGACGATCCGGTGTTCGGCGGCAAGCCGCGCGAACTCGTCGCCGAGGACTACGTCTACTCGCTCAAGCGCCTGATCGACCCGAAGCTCCGTTCGCCCTGGGCGTTCCTCGTCGAAGGGAAGATCGTCGGCCTCGACGAACTCGCGGCGAAGGCGAAGGCGGGCGGCAGCTTCGACTACGACGCGAAGGTCCCGGGCCTCGAAGCGGTCGACCGGTACACGATCCGCATCAGGCTCAGGGCGACCGACTACAACCTGCCCTACATCCTCGCGCACGAGCCGACGTCCGCGGTCGCGCGCGAGGCGATCGCGAAGTACGCCGAGGTCGACGGCCGCGCGCAGGCGAACCCGGTCGGCACCGGGCCCTACCGGCTCGTGCGCTGGGTGCGCAGTTCGAAGATCGTCCTCGAGGCGAATCCCGCCTACCGCGGCTTCACCTGGAATTTCACGTCGGCCGATCCGGCGGACGCGCCGCTCATCGGCGAGATGAAGGGCAAGGCGATGCCGGCGGTCGGCCGGGTCGAGATCTCGATCATCGAGGAGGACCAGGCGCGGCTCCTCGCGTTCCAGAACGGCGAGGTCGACCTGATGAACATGGAGGGACCGCTCGCGCCCAAGGTGCTCGACGGCGCGACGCTCAGGCCCGACCTGAAGGCGAAGGGCGTGAAGCTCTCGCGGCTCATCGATCCGGAGATCTCGTACACCTACTGGAACATGCAGGATCCGGTGGTCGGCGGGCTCTCGAAGGAGAAGGTGGCGCTCCGCCGCGCGATGGCGATGAGCTACAACGTCGCCGAGGAGATCAAGGTCATCCGCAACGGCCAGGCGATCGAGGCGAACTACCCGATCCCGCCGGGCGTGGTCGGCCACGAGAGCGCGTGGAAGCCGGGGATCGTCTACGATCCGGCCGGCGCGAACGCGCTGCTCGACCGCTTCGGCTACAAGCGCGGCGCCGACGGTTGGCGTACGCTCCCGGACGGCAAGCCGCTCGCCGTGCGGCTGTCGTCGCGGCCGGACACGCTGGGCCGCCAGCAGGACGAGATCTGGAAGAAGTCGCTCGACGCGATCGGCGTCCGGATGGACGTCCACAAGGACAAGTTCCCGGAGCTCCTCAAGGCCGAGAAACAGTGCAAGCTGCAGATGCGCGTCGCCGCCTGGATCGCCGACTATCCGGACGGAGACAACTTCATGCAGCTGCTCTACGGGCCGAACACCTTCCAGAGCAACAACGCGTGCGCGAAGATCCCCGAGTTCGACCGGCTCTACGAGAAGTCGGTGAAGCTGCCGCCCGGTCCGGAACGCGACGCGCTCTACCGCGACATGACGAAGGTGATGGAGGCCTACGCGCCCTGGCGCCTGACCGTCAGCCGTTACCGCAACATGCTCGCGCAGCCGTGGGTGCTGGGCTACCGGCGCCATCCGATCCTGCACGCGCACTGGCAGTACGTCGACGTCGCGGGCGCGGCGAAGGGAAAGTAGGGGGAGGGGAAGGGCGCGCGGACGGCGAGGTCGTGCTGCGCGAGGAGGTCTCACACGGATCCGCGCCCGCCGGACGAGAACCGGGGAACCCGGGCGTGCGGCGGGCGCGGGGTGTGGGGGCGAGGGTGCGAGCGGGCGCGGCGACGCGCGAGAGGCGGCGAACCGGCGGGCGTGCGAACGGCGCCGGCGAGGAGAAGCGATGACGGCGTACATCATCCGGCGCCTGTGGCAGATGGTCCCGACGCTCGCGGGCGTCGTGATCCTCGTGTTCTTCCTGTTCAACTGGGTCGGCGGCGACCCGGCCTACGTGCTCGCCGGCAAGATCAGCAACCAGGAGCAGATCGACAACATTCGGCGACAGCTCGGCGTCGACCAGCCCTACTGGGTCCAGCTCTGGATCTTCGTCAAGCAGATCGTCACCGGCGACTTCGGGGCGTCGTGGAGCACCAACGAGCGCATCAGCTCGATCATCCTGACCCGCCTGCCGCCGTCGCTGACCGTGCTGGTGCCGCTCACCATCCTCGACGCGCTGATCGCGATCGGCCTCGCGCTCGCGGTCGCCTACGTGCGCGGCTCGCTCACCGACCGCGCGGTGATGGTGATCTGCACGGTCGGCCTGTCGATCTCGATCCTCGTCTACATCATCGTGTTCCAGTACGTGTTCGCCTACAAGCTCGGCTGGTTCCCGGTGCAGGGCTGGGGCGACTCGTTCTGGGAGAACCTCGTTCGCTATTCGTCGCTGCCGATCCTCATCGGGCTCGTCGTGTCGATCGCGCCGAGCCTGCGTCTCTACCGGACCTTCGTGCTCGACGAGATCAACCAGGACTACGTGCGGACGGCGCGGGCGAAGGGGCTCTCCGAGAACCGCATCATGTGGGTGCACGTTCTGCGCAACGCGTCGATCCCGATCATCACCAACATCATGGCGTCGCTGCCGGGCCTATTGATCGGAGCGTTCCTGATCGAGCGCTTCTTCTCGATCCCGGGGATCGGCCGCGAGGTGATCCTCGCGGTCGAGCGCAGCGACTTCCCGGTGATCAAGGCGATCACCGTGTACGTCGCGGTCGCGACGATGGTCTTCAACCTGCTCGCCGACCTGATGTACAAGGCCGTCGACCCGCGCGTGCAACTGCGCTGACCGGGAGCCGACGATGGTCACGCCAGCCGCCACGCTCCCGCGCAATGCCGACGGCACGCGCGCGCTCCCGCACAACGTCTCGCCGGGCCTGTGGACGCTCGCCTGGCGGCGGCTCCGCGTCGACCGCGTCGGCATGGTGTCGCTCGCGATCGTCGCGGCGTTCATCGTGATGATGATCCTGTCCGCGACCGGCCTGATCGCGCGCGACTGGTCGAAGGAGATCGGCGTCAACTACGCGCCGCCGTCGTTCATCGGTGCCGATGCGGAGTCGGGCACGCCGGCCTCGCCCGCCGCCGCGCCGGAGCCCGCGGCGCCGGCCACCGAGTGGAAGACCGCGATCGTCGACCCGCTGGCCGACGCGATCGCGGAGATCCGCGGGGCGGAGC
>DAOMBL010000202.1:0-6597 GCA_035427325.1 Casimicrobiaceae bacterium | reverse complement strand
ACGACGACGCCGTCGCGAGCGCCCGCCGCGCCGTCGCGCTCGCCCCGTCCGTCGCAGCCGTCCACCTGGGCCTCGGCGACGTGCTGCGCCAGTCCGGCGATCTCGAGGCGGCCTCCGACGCCTACCGGCATGCGGTCGCGCTCGCGCCGGACGACGCGGACGCGAACAGCAAGGCGGCGGTGGCCGAACGCCTCGTGCGCCGGCTGGACGAGGCCGAAGCGCTGCTGCGCAGGGCCCTCGCGCGCGTGCCCGATCATCCGTATGCGTGCGTGAACCTCGCCACGCTGCTGCTCGAACGCGGACGGATCGAGGAAGGCAGCGCCCTGCTCGAGTCGGCGTCGAAGATCGCGACCCTGCCGCCCGACGCCCGAAGCGAAATCGCCGACGCGCGGACCATGCTCGCCGAACGCGCCTCGCTGTCGGGTCCGCTGTCGGCCGCGCTGGAGCGCGACGATCCCGCGCCGCTCGCCGCCGGCCTTCACGCATTGCGACGCTCCGGTTCGCCGGACGCGCCGCTCATCCGCGACATGGCGCGGCTCGCCGCACGCGCGGCAGTGCTGGATCCGGTCGACGCCTCGTTCGCCGCCGGCACGCCACGGTCGACGGCGTGGCCCGCCATCGAGGCGCACCACAACGTGCTCGCCTCGCGCGATGACGACGCGATTTCACGCAGCGTGGCGCTGGTGGGACATCCGGATCGCGCGTTCGGCGACGCGGACCTCGACGTCCTGCACTACGCGCGCGCGGTCGAACGCTCGTCCGCACGCCCCCCCGACGACCGCGACCCCGAGGCGCTCGAGGCCTGGCTGCGGCTGCGTCACGCGCAACTCGCCATCCACCGGCCCTCGCTCGGGCCGGGGCAGGCCAAGTTGATCAACAACGTCGTCGGCACGGCGGCGCATGTTCCGCGAACCGCGCCCGGGCAGTTGGCGGCGACGCTGCGCGCCCTCGTCGCCGACATCGCGCCGGGCGTGCCGGTGGGCGTGCTGCGCGCAGCGTTCCTGTACACGGCGCTGCTCGAAATGCACCCGTTCTCGGACGCGAACGGACGCGTGGCACGCCTCGCGCTCAACCGCTGGCTCGAGGCCGCAGGACGTTTCCCGTACCTTCGGCAGTCGGAGTCCGACGCCCGGCTCCTCGCGCAGGCCCGCGCGACGGGCGACCTTCGCCCCGTCCTCGCGTTCATCGGCGCGGGGAGCCGCTACGCGGCGGCGCTCGACGGCACGTGGACATCGCGCGAGGCCCGGTCGCGATCCGGAGGATCGCCGTCCCCATGAACGACGAGCGCTTCGCGGCCCACACGCCGATGATGCAGCAGTACCTGCGCGTCAAGGCGGACCATCCGGATCGGCTGGTGTTCTACCGTATGGGCGACTCCTACGAGCTGTGCTACGACGACGCGAAGCGCGCCGCCCGGCTCCTCGACATCACGCTCACGGCGCGGGGGCAGTCGGCGGGCGCGCCGATCCCGATGGCCGGCGTGCCACATCACGCGATCGAGCAGCACCTGCAGCGCCTGATCCGCATCGGCGAGTCCGCGGTGATCGTCGAGCAGTACGGCGACCCGGCGACGAGCAAGGGCCCGGTCGAGCGGCGCGTGTCGCGGATCGTGACACCGGGAACGCTCGTCGACGCCACGCTGCTCGACGCGCGCGTCTCGTCGTTGCTCGCGGCCTGCGCGGTCGCCGGCAAGCGCGCCGGCGTCGCCTGGCTCGACCTCGCGGCCGGAAGACTCACCTTGGCGGACGTCCCCGCGCCGGAACTCGCCGCGACGCTGGAGCGCATCGAACCGGCGGAACTGCTGATCCCCGAGGGCATGCCGCCCCCCGCACTGTCGCGCGGCGCGCCGCCGACCCGTTCCCGGGCGACGTGGCTCTTCGACACGGCGGCCGGCGAGAAGGCGCTCGCGAAGCACCTGGGCACGCAGGACCTCCGGGCGTTCGGCGCGGAGGAGGCACCGATCGCGACCGGAGCCGCCTCCGCGCTGCTCGAGTACGCGGCGGCCACGCAGCAGGCGTCGATCGCGCACCTGACGACGATCGCCGTCGAGCGTCCCGAGACGTACGTCGCGCTCGACAGCGCCACGCGCCGCAACCTCGAGATCACGCGGACGCTGTCGGGCGAGCGCGAGCCGACGCTCGTTTCGATGCTCGATGTCTGCGCGACGTCGGCGGGAAGCCGCCTGTTGCGCGACTGGCTCGCGCGGCCGCTGCGCGACTGTGCCGCGGTCTCCGCGCGCCACGACGCGATCGAGGAGCTGGTCGCCGATCCGCCGATGCGTCGCCGGTTGCGCGAAGCGCTGGGCGGCCTGTCCGACGTCGAGCGCATCGCCGCCCGGATCGCGCTCGCCCAGGCGAGACCCCGCGAGCTCGCGGGCCTGCGCGACACCCTCGCCGCCCTCCCTGCGCTGCGCGGAGTCGTCGGCGAGGCCCGCACGGTGCTCCTGCGCGCGGCGCACGACGCGCTCGAGGTCGAGTCCCGCTGGTCGCAGCTCCTGTCGTCGGCGCTCGCCGCGGAGCCCGCCTCGCAGGTGCGCGACGGCGGCGTGATCGCCGATGGCCACGACGCGGAGCTCGACGAGTTGCGCGCGATCGACCGCGACTGCGGCACCTTCCTCGCCGCGCTCGAGCAGCGCGAGCGCGACCGCTCCGGCATTCCCGGGCTCAAGGTCGAGTACAACCGCGTCCACGGCTTCTACATCGAGGTCACGCACGCGAACGCCTCGCGCGTGCCCGACGACTACCGCAGGCGCCAGACGCTCAAGAACGCCGAGCGCTACATCACGCCGGAACTGAAGGCCTTCGAGGACAAGGCGCTCTCGGCGCAGGAGCGCGCGCTCGCGCGCGAGCGGCTGCTGTTCGAAGGACTCGTCGCCGGACTCGCTCCGGCGGTTCCTGCGCTCCAGAGGGCAGCGGACGCGCTCGCCTTCCTCGACGTCGTCGCGGCGCTCGCGGACCGTGCGGACGCGCTCGCGCTCGCGCGGCCGTCGTTCACGCGCGACGCATGCATCGACATCCGGGGCGGGCGGCACCTGGTCGTCGAGCGGCAGGTCGAGCACTTCATCGCCAACGACGTCCTGCTCGGTCCGGAGCGGAGGCTCCTCGTGATCACCGGCCCGAACATGGGCGGCAAGTCGACCTACATGCGCCAGACCGCGGTGATCGCGCTGCTCGCGTGCTGCGGCTCGTTCGTTCCGGCCGCGTCCGCCACGCTCGGGCCGATCGACGCGATCTACACGCGGATCGGCGCCTCCGACGACCTCGCCGGGGGTCGCTCGACGTTCATGGTCGAGATGACGGAGGCCGCCGCGATCCTGCACCGCGCGACGCCGCGAAGCCTCGTGCTCGTCGACGAGATCGGCCGCGGCACGTCCACCTACGACGGCCTTGCGCTCGCCTGGGCGATCGCGCACCGCCTCGCCGAGACCAATCGCGCGCTCACGCTGTTCGCGACGCACTACTTCGAACTCACCGCGCTCTCGGCCGAGATTCCCGGCTGCGCGAACGTGCACTTCGATGCCGTCGACGCGCCGCGCGAGGGCATCGTCTTCCTGCACAAGGTCGAGGAGGGCCCGGCGAGCCGCAGCTACGGCCTCGCGGTGGCCAGGCTCGCGGGCGTTCCCGCCGACACCGTGCGGCAGGCGCGCAACTACCTCGCGAGGCTCGATGCGTTCGCGAGCGCGGGCGAAGGCCAGGGCAGTCTCTTCGACCCGCCGGCGAGGGACGCCGCGAACCCCGGGGACGCGCGGGCGCGCGCCGTCGCCGATCGGATCGCCGCGATCGATCCGGACACGCTTTCTCCGCGCGAGGCGCTCGACCTGCTCTACGCGCTGAAGCGTCTCGGCGAAGCCGACGCGTGACGGACCCGGGCGCCGCACCGGAACCGGCGAACGGGGCTCCGTTCGCGATCACCACGCACGACGACGTGCCCGTGGGCGACGCCGCCGTCGTCGACGCGGGACTGGAGGCATACAATCATCGCGTCGCCCCGCTCCACGAGGTCCGCCGCCTCGCGTGCTTCGCGCGGGATGCCTCGGGCGTCGTCGTCGGAGGCGCGCTCGGCCGGACCTGGGGCGACTGCGCGGAGATCCAGGAACTCTGGGTGGACGAGGCGCACCGCGGCGCGCGCATCGGTTCGCGCCTGGTCCGGGCGTTCGAATCCGCCGCGGCCGCGCGCGGCTGCAGCACCTACTACCTCGAGACGCTCGACTTCCAGGCGCCGGGCTTCTACGAGAAGCTGGGCTACCGGATCGTGTTCACGCTCGACGTCCTTCCGCACGGCGTCTTGCGCCACACGATGCTGCGGCGGGACGCGTCCCAGCCGTAGCCCGGCGTCAGTGGTGGTGCCCGTGCGCTCCGTGCACGTGGCCGTGCGCGATCTCTTCCTGCGTCGCGGGCCGCACCTCGACCACCGTCGCGTCGAACCGCACGCGCTGCCCGGCGAGTTCGTGGTTGCCGTCGAGCACCGCCTTGCCCTCGGCGATGTCGGTGACGCGCCACACCACCTCCTCGCCGTCCTTCTCGGACACGAGGTAGCCGCCGACCTTCACGTCGTCCGGAAGCGTGTCGACCGGTTCCATGCGGACGAGCGACGCGTCGTAGTCGCCGAACGCGTCGGCGGGCTCGAGCGTGACCGAGACGGAATCGCCGGCCCGCTTGTCGGCGAGCGCCTGCTCGACGCGCGGGAAGATGCCCGAGTAGCCCCCGTGCAGGTAGGCGATCGGCTCGACGGCCTCCTCGATCAGGCCGTTGCGATCGTCGAACAGCTTGAACGTGAGCGACACGACGGTGTTGCGGAAGACGTTCATCGGGAATCCTCGGGTGGGTGCGCGCCCGGTCGGCCGCACGGCTGGCGCGCATTCTACGCCCCGCCCCGCCGGTGCCTATAATCGGGCCTCCCTCCGACGTCATGCCCCGCACGCCCGCCCCCGCGATCGCCGGCCTCGCGCCCGCCGCCTTCCTGCGACGCCACTGGCAGAAGCGCTCGAAGCTCTTCCGCGCCGCGCTGCCGGGCTTCGCCGGGCCGTTCTCCCGGAACGACCTCGTCGCGCTCGCCTGCCGTGACGACGTGGAGTCGCGCCTGGTCGTGCGCGCGCGCGGCCGCCTTGCGGTGGAGCACGGCCCGTTCGCGCCCCGCCGGTTCGCTTCGCTCCCCGCCCGGGGCTGGACGCTCCTGGTCCAGGGCACCAACCTCGTCGACGAACGGGCCGACGCATTGATGCATCGCTTCGACTTCCTCCCGTTCGCGCGCCTCGACGACGTCATGGTCAGCTACGCCGCGCCGGGAGGCGGCGTCGGTCCGCACCTCGACGCCTACGATGTGTTCCTGCTGCAGGGGTTCGGCCGCCGGCGCTGGCGCTGGGGCAGGCAGACCGACACGTCGTTCCGGCCGGGGCTGCCGCTCCGGATCCTCGCGCGCTTCGAGCCGACCCACGACGCGGTGCTCGGCTCCGGCGACATGCTCTACCTGCCGCCCGGCGAAGCGCACGACGGTGTGGCGGTCGACGCGTGCACGACCTACTCGATCGGCTTTCGCGCTGCGCTGGCGACCGAGATCGCCGAGGCGTTCCTCACGCGGCTCGCCGAACGCATCGCCCTCCCGGGTCGGTATGCGGACCCGGACCTCGCCCCGACCCGCACGCCCGCGCGCATCCCGCGGTCGATGCAGGAACGCGTGGCGGCGATGCTCGCTCGCATCCGCGTCGCGAGGTCCGACGTCGACGCGTTCCTCGGCGCGTGGCTCACCGAGCCGAAGGCGCAGGTGACCTTCGCGCGACCGCCGCGGGCGCTCTCGCCGGCGGCATTCGCCCAGGCGATCGCGCGCCGCGGCATCCGGCTGGACCTCGGCACGCAGGCGCTCTACGATACCCGCTCGATGTACGTCAACGGCGAATCGCTCAGGCTCGCTCCGTCGCTGCGCGCGGCTCTAGCGCGTCTCGCGGACCGGCGCACGCTCGGCCCGCGCGAATCCGCGACCCTGTCGCGCGAGGCGATCGCGGTGCTGAACGACTGGCACCGGAACGGATGGCTCCATGTCGGAACCCGTTGACGGCGCGACCGCACCGGTCGAACGCACGCTCTCGTCGATCGCCGAGCAGGTGGAGGCGATCGACGCGATCATCGAGCGTGCGCGTGCGCGGCTCCGCGTCTTCGACGTCGACGGCGCGCAGTGGGGCTGGCAAGGCGCCGAGCGGACCGAGCGGCTGGCCGCGTTCCTGCGTCGCGGCCGTGGCGCGCGCATCGACATGATCGTCCACGAGACCCGCTGGCTCGAGCAGACGTGCCCGCGGTTCCTGGCGCTCCTGAAGACCTGGGGCCACGCCATGACCGTCTACCGCACCGGACCGGAGGCGAGGAACGCAATGGATCCGCTCCTCATCGCCGACGACCGCCATTTCCTCCACCGCTTCCACGTCGATGGCGCGCGCGCCGCGCTGGCCTTCGACGCACCCGCCGCCGCGCGGCCGCTCGTCGCGCGCTTCGACGAGATCTGGGCGACCGGCGAACCGGGCCTTGCAGGCACCGTCCTCGGACTCTAAGCAGGGTCGGAGCGAAGCAGGGTCAAGCAAAGCAGGGTCAGACTCAGCAAAGTAGGGTC
>DAOMBL010000201.1:0-6600 GCA_035427325.1 Casimicrobiaceae bacterium | reverse complement strand
GGCCTGAAGCCCGACCCACAGGGCTGAAGCCCGACCCACAGGGACTCATGCCCGACCCACAGCACCGGCACGGCCCGGCGGTCGGGTGCTCCGCGGCGCGTCGGCGGGCCCGTAGTATTTGAAATTGCACCGCTTTTCGTGCTAGACTTTCGGATTCCCGTCATGGGTTGCGCAGCAACCCGGCAGCGTCCTGACGGGGGCAACACCGCGTACGGGCGCCGCGCCTGGGATCCTGCCCGGGCCGGACGCACGAACCTACCACGGCCCGAGAGGGCCTCGAAGCCAGGATCGAAACCATGTCCGTCACCACCGCCGAGAAGGCGAAGGTCATCGCGGAGAACCAGCGCGCCAAGGGCGACACCGGCTCCCCCGAAGTCCAGATCGCGCTGCTCACCGCCCGCATCAACGGCCTCACCGACCACTTCAAGGATCACGTCAAGGACCACCACTCGCGGCGCGGACTGCTGCGCATGGTGTCGCGTCGGCGCAAGCTCCTCGACTACCTGAAGCGCCGGAACGCCGATGGCTACAAGGCGTTGATCGAGAAGCTCGGGCTGCGCAAGTGAGCGCGGCGGGCTTCCAGCCGATGCACGCTGCCGCGGACGCCGCCTGCCGGCGACCGTTCGCCGCGAACTGAGTTTTCACCCTCGATGGCCGCGTACCACGCGGCCATCGTCGTTTCAGGACACCCTCCATGTTCAAGCACGTCAAGAAATCGATCCAATACGGGCGGCACACGCTGACCATCGAAACCGGCGAGATCGCCCGCCAGGCGGGCGGAGCCGCGCTCGTGAGCCTCGACGACTCGGTCGTCCTCGTCACCGCGGTCGCCGCGAAGTCGCCGAAGCCGGGCCAGGACTTCTTCCCGCTGACCGTCGACTACCAGGAGAAGACCTTCGCCGCGGGCAAGATCCCCGGCGGGTTCTTCCGCCGCGAGGGCCGTCCGTCGGAGAAGGAGACGCTGACTTCGCGCCTCATCGACCGGCCGATCCGGCCGCTCTTCCCGGACGGTTTCTACAACGACGTGCAGGTCATCGCGACCGTGCTGTCGGTCAATCCCGAGGTCGACCCCGACATCCCGGCGATGATCGGCGCGTCCGCCGCGCTCGCGCTCTCGGGCATCCCGTTCAACGGCCCGATCGGCGCGGCGCGCGTGGGTTACGTCGACGGCGCCTACGTGCTGAACCCGACCAAGACCGAACTCGCGACCGGACAGCTCGACCTCGTCGTCGCCGGCACCGAGGCCGCCGTGCTGATGGTCGAATCCGAAGCGAAGGAACTCTCCGAGGACGTGATGCTGGGCGCCGTGGTCTACGGCCACCAGCAGCAGCAGGCGGTCATCGACCTGATCCACGCGCTGGTCGAGGAAGCCGGCAAGCCGATGTGGGAGTTCACCCCGCCGGCGAAGGACGAGGCGCTGGTCGCGAAGGTGGAAGCCGCGATCGGGGCCGACATCCGCGCGGCCTACCAGATGCGCAGCAAGCAGCAGCGCTCGCAGCGGCTGAAGGAAATCGCGAAGAAGCTCGACACCGAGGTGCTGTCGCCCGAGGCCACGCCCGACGAGCGCCGCGCCGTCGGCAACCTGATGTTCGACCTGGAGGCGAGCACCGTCCGCCACCAGATCCTCGCCGGCGAGCCGCGCATCGACGGCCGCGACACGCGCACCGTGCGCCCGATCGCGATCCGCACCGGCGTGCTGCCGCGCACGCACGGCTCGGCGCTGTTCACGCGCGGCGAGACGCAGGCGCTGGTCGTCGCGACGCTCGGCACCGCGCGCGACGAGCAGATCGTCGACGCGCTGATGGGCGAGTACCGCGAGCGCTTCATGCTCCACTACAACATGCCGCCCTACGCGACCGGCGAGACCGGCCGCGTCGGCAGCCCGAAGCGACGCGAGATCGGCCATGGACGCCTCGCGAAGCGGGCGCTGGCGGCGGTGATGCCGTCCGCCGAGGAGTTCGCGTACTCGATGCGCGTCGTCTCGGAGATCACCGAGAGCAACGGCAGCTCGTCGATGGCGTCCGTCTGCGGCGGCAGCCTCGCGATGATGGACGCCGGCGTGCCGACCAAGGCGCACGTCGCGGGCATCGCGATGGGCCTCATCAAGGAAGGCAACCGCTTCGCGGTGCTGACCGACATCCTCGGCGACGAGGATCACCTGGGCGACATGGACTTCAAGGTCGCGGGCACCGACCGCGGCGTGACGGCCCTGCAGATGGACATCAAGATCCAGGGCATCACCAAGGAGATCATGGCGGTCGCGCTGTCGCAGGCGCGCGAGGGCCGCATGCACATCCTCGGCATCATGCAGCAGGCGCTGCCGCACGCGCGCACCGAGATTTCGCAGCACGCGCCGCGCATGTTCACGTTCAAGATCAACCCGGAGAAGATCCGCGACGTGATCGGCAAGGGCGGCAGCGTGATCCGCGCGCTGACCGAGGAAACGGGCTGCACGATCGACATCCAGGACGATGGCACGGTGACGATCGCCTCGGTCAACGCCGACGCCTGCAACGCGGCGCGCAAGCGCATCGAGGAGATCACCGCGGAGGTCGAGGTCGGCCGGATCTACGAGGGTCCGGTGCTGCGACTGCTCGACTTCGGCGCGATCGTCCAGCTCCTGCCCGGCAAGGACGGCCTGCTGCACATCTCGCAGATCGCGAAGGAGCGCGTGAACCAGGTCTCCGACTACCTGAAGGAAGGCCAGGTCATCCGCGTGAAGGTCATCGAGGCCGACGACAAGGGCCGCGTGCGCCTGTCGATGAAGGCGGCGGCGGAAGAGGACGCCCAGAAGGCGGCCGCTCCGGCGAACGACTGACCGGCTCGGATCGTCGCGCCGCGCGACGCGGCGGGGGCGATCGAAACACGCGAAGGGGCGTGCCGCAGTTGCGGCGCGCCCCTTCGTTCATCCGGGCTCAGCGCGCGAGTGGCCGAGCGGGATCGAGGATCGCCTCTCCGCTCACGTGCACGTTGACCTCGGTCGATCCGGCCTCGAGGGGCACGGGGGCCGGCGCGGCCGCCGCGACGGCCGAGGAGGTGCGCAATGCGACCGGATAGGGCCTGGCCGGATCCCCCGCCTGGATCGTCACGCGACCCGGACGCCACCCGGCGATGCCGAAGCCGCGGGCGGCCTCCTCCGCGCGTGCACGCCATGCGGCGATCGCCTGCTGCGTGACCGCGTCCTGGGAACGTCGCAGCAGTTCGTCCGAGACGCCGAACGACAGGCCCGACAGCAACGCGCCGTCCTCCGCCTGCACGCGCGCCACCGCATCGCCGATCGCGGCGAAGTCCCGGCCCTCGACCTTGATGGATTGCGCGACGCGCCAGCGGGCGGGCCTGGCCTTCTCGAAGACCTGCTGCGACGTGTACCCGCTGGTCGACACCTGGGTCGCGGGCAGCGCCTTGAGCTTCGCGAGCACCTGCGCGACGCGGGTGTTCACCTCGGCGGCCGCGGTGGCGGCGGTCGGACTCTCGGCCTCGACGCGCAGCCACGCGTGCAGCCGGTCGTTCGGCACGTTCGTCGACGCGCTCGCGCTGACCGTCACCACCGGCACCGGGACGAGATCCCGGTCCTGCGCCGAGGCCGCTCCGGAAAGAAAAAGGGCGGCGAATGCCATGGCCGCGGTCGATCGTCCCATCATGCTTCTCTCCTTCGTGCGCGCGAGGGCAGGGCCAGGATCGCGGCGCGGTTGGACCACGAGAACACGCGCGCGGCGGCCTCCCGCCACGGCAGCCAGGCGAACGCGAGGTGCTCGCGCGGGTCGAGGCGCACCGGGACGGGCGCGTCCACCTCGAGCGCGTAGACATGCTCGCAGTTGTGCGTGACCCCCGGCGGGAAGCGCCTGCGCCACCGGGCGTAGATCTCGAACACGTTGGTCATGTGCCAGTCGCGGACGCCTCCGTGGGCCGCCGCGTCGATTCCGGTCTCCTCGGCGAGTTCGCGCGCGGCGGTCGCCGCCAGCGTCTCGTCGCCTTCCCGGCTCCCCGTCACCGATTGCCAGTAGCCCGGGGCATCGGCGCGCTCGATGAGGAGGACGTCGAGCGCCTGTGTGTAAACGAGCACGAGGGCCGAAACGGGTTGCTTGGAGGCGGGCGCTCCGCCTTCCCTGCGCGCGACGCCCGGCACGGCTTACGAGGCGACGAAGACCCAGAACGGCACGTGACGCTCCTGCCAGAATTCGCTGGCCTCGCCCAGGATCTCCACGAGCAGCTTCGCGTCGGTCGGGTGGTCGCTGCGGTAGGCGGCCGCGTGGGCGAGGACGACGACGCGGCCGCGCTTGCCCAGCCAGTCGCGATCCTCCAGCACGTCGGCCAGCGCGTCCCAGTTGTGGCCGAAGTGGTCGGGCAGGGCGAGCGCGCGATCGAGTTCGGCGAAAAGCGTCGCCTTGTCCTTCGCCTTCGCGAGGTCGACCGGCGCGTACGCGAGCCCCGCGCGGGCGGCGGCGGCCTTCAGCGGTTCGGTCGACCCCTTCCAGTCGCGCGTGCCGCAGTCGTCGATCGAGGCGAGATCCGGCACCTTCATTCGATGATCTTCCTGAACGACTGGTAGTGGTCGTCGGTGTACCAGCACGCGTCGGGCGATCGCTTCGCGCCTCCGCAGATGATGCGCCGGGCCCCGCGCGTCTTCTCGCCCGGCGTGGGGACCGTGTATTCGTGGTAATAGCCGCGCTCCCTTCCCGGGAGGAGACCCTCGCGGTTGCCGAACGTGATGCCGTCGCGCTCGTAGGGGAACGGCGGGCCGGCGCGGACGTTCGCCAGCGTCTGTCGGGCTTCCTTCGGGAGGCTCGCCGCGGCGATCGTGCCGTCGGAGGTTCTCGCGCAGGCCGATGCCGCGAGCGCGAGCACCAGCGCGGCGGCGAGGGCCGTCGCGAAGCCGCGCGCGGGGCCGGGGGTCATCTGGCCAGTGTAGCGCAAGCCGCGCATCGCGGGCTGCGGAGGCGCGGGCGGATCAGCCCTTGATCGCGTCCGACGGCCGCACCTTGATGTGCAGGTCGCGCAGCTGCTGCTCGGTGACCGGCGTCGGCGCGTCGACCAGGAGGTCCTGGCCCCGCCGGCTCTTCGGGCACGCGATCACCCCGCGGATCGACTCGCCGCCCCACATCAGCGTCGCGATGCGGTCGAGGCCGAACGCGATGCCGCCGTGCGGCGGCGCGCCGTGCGCGAGCGCATCCAGCAGGAAGCCGAACTTGCGCCGCTGGTCGTCCGGACTGATCTTCAGCGCCTCGAACACCTTGGCCTGCACCTCGGGCCGGTGGATGCGCACCGAGCCGCCGCCGATCTCCCAGCCGTTCAGCACGACGTCGTAGGCCTTCGAGAGCGCGCCGGCCGGGTCGGACGAGAACCGGTCCTCGTGGCCGTCCTTCGGTGCCGTGAATGGATGGTGGCGCGCGGCCCACGACCCGGTCTCGTCGTCCTGCTCGAACATCGGGAAGTCGACGACCCACAGCGGCTTCCAGGTTCCTTCGGCGAAGCCGCGGTCGTGGCCGACCCTCGCGCGAAGCGCGCCCAGCGCATCGTTGACGACCCTCGCCTTGTCGGCGCCGAAGAAGACGAGGTCGCCGTCCTTCGCGCCGGTGCGCGACAGGATCTCGCGCAGCACGGGCTCTGGCAGGAACTTGACGATCGGCGACTGCAGGCCCGCTTCGTTCGGTTTCGAGGCGTCGTTGACCTTGATGTACGCGAGGCCCTTCGCACCGTAGATCGCGACGAATGCCGTGTAGTCGTCGATCTCCTTGCGCGTGAGCGCGCCTCCGCCGGGCACGCGCAGCGCCGCCACGCGGCCGTTCGCGAGTTCGGCCGCGGCGCGGAACACCTTGAAGTCGACCGCCTTCATGAGGTCGGTGAGTTCGGTGAGCGCGAGCGGCACGCGGAGATCCGGCTTGTCGGAACCGTAGTCGCGCATCGCGTCGGCGAAGCTCATCACCGGGAACGGCTGCGGCAGGTCGACGCCGAGCGCGTCCCGGAACATGCGGACCACGAGCCCTTCCATGATCGGGCGGATCTCGTCCTCGTCGAGGAACGAGGTCTCGATGTCGATCTGCGTGAACTCGGGCTGGCGGTCGGCGCGCAGATCCTCGTCGCGGAAGCACTTGACGACCTGGTAGTAGCGGTCGAAGCCCGCGATCATCAGCATCTGCTTGAAGAGCTGCGGCGACTGCGGCAGCGCGTAGAACTGCCCGTGGTGGATGCGCGAGGGCACGAGGAACTCGCGCGCGCCCTCCGGCGTCGACTTGTAGAGGAACGGCGTCTCGATGTCGACGAAGCCCTGCTCGTCGAGATAGCGGCGCGCGGACATCGCGGCCTTGTAGCGGATCATCAGGTTCTTCTGCATCGCCGGGCGCCGCAGGTCGAGCACGCGGTGCTCGAGGCGGACCGTCTCGGAGAGGTGCTCGCTGTCGTCGAGCGGGAAGGGCGGCGTCGGCGACGCGTTCAGGATCTCGATCTCGTGCGCGAGGACCTCGATTTCGCCGGAGACGAGGTTCGGATTGACGGTGCCCTCCGGGCGCGCGCGCACGAGGCCGGATACGCGAATGCAGAACTCGTTGCGCAGCTTCTCGGCCGTCGCGAACGTCGTCGCGCGATCCGGATCGCAGACGACCT
>DAOMBL010000200.1:0-6600 GCA_035427325.1 Casimicrobiaceae bacterium | reverse complement strand
CACCGGGTCGTGCGGCCCCCGGGACGATCCGCGGAGCGACCCCGCGTCCTGTCTCGCGCCATCGACCCGACACCGCGCCCGTCGTCATCGGCGCGGTCCACGTCGAGATCCGCGGCGACGCAGTCTGGCGCTGCCCCGCCGCGCTGCGATTCCCGCATTCCCGCCGCCCCCGTTTCCCGCCTGTGCGTTGCACCGGCGCCACCGCTCTGTCGAACCGTGATTTTCCCTATGAAAAACCCGCTTGCGCCCTGCGAAAATGCGGTATAGTCGCCGCCGATGGAGCGGGGTTCCCATGACAGGAGGGCCGCTTCAGTGTGATCGGCATCGTCCGCTCGCCCACGATGACAGGAAGGAGAACCATGGCTACTGCCAAGAAAGCCGCGAAGAAAGCCGCGAAGAAGCCCGCCGCCAGGAAGCCCGCCAAGAAGGCCCCGGCGAAGAAGGCCCCGGCGAAGAAAGCTCCCGTGAAGAAGGCCCCGGCCAAGAAGGCCAAGAAGTCCGGTGCGAAGCGCAAGCCGAACGCCGCCTTCATGAAGGCGATGACGCCGTCGGCGTCGCTCGCCGCGATCGTCGGCAACGGCGCGCTTCCGCGCACCGAAGTCACGAAGAAGGTGTGGGACTACATCAAGAAGAACAAGCTGCAGGACGCCGTCAACAAGCGCATGATCAACGCAGACGAGAAGCTGAAGGCGGTCCTGGGCAAGGCGAAGGTCACGATGTTCGAGATGACCAAGCTCATCTCGAACCACCTGAAGTAACGTACCGTCGCAAACGCGCGATTCGACGGCCGGCGCACGCGGATCGCTCCGCGGTCGCCGGCCGTTGCCTTTCCGGATCCGCTGCGGCGATGCGCGCGGGCCGGAACTCCCCGGGGCACATGGCACCGGCCCGTCGCGGCTTGCCGCGACGGTCAGCCCTTCAGCCGCCCGCGCTCCTTGCTGGTCTCGCAGATCTTGGCGATATCGACGTCGATCGTCTTGTTCTGGGCCTTGGCCCGGGGCTCCATCTCCTTGCGGGTCGATTCCATCAGGGCCTGGCACTCGCTGACGGTCTTGAGCGCACGGACCTTCTCGCGGTAGGCCGCCAGTTCTTCCTTGGTCTGGTAGCCCTCGAACGCGCGACCCATTCCGCCGCCATGCGGTCGCGGCCTCGCGCCTCCTCCGGTTCCCTTCGGCCGGTCACCGGACGCGTTCGCGGCGCCAGATGGCGACCCTCCGGGCAGGACCGGGGTCGCATCGGGATTGGCCGGCATGAAATTGCCGCCGCGGCGGCTGCGCTGACGTTCGCCGGGAGGCAACGGGTTGCCCTTGCTGTCGTACTGGAGCGGCGGCGGCGTGGCGGGCGTCATCCCCGGCGGATTCTCGCGCACAGCGGAAGGAGACGACTGCGCGCCCGGCGTCGCCGACGCGGCGGGTGTCGGCGCCGCTGCGGGCGCCGGTGCCGCGGTCGAGGAGGACTGCGCGAACAGTGCGCATGGAACGAGAAGCCCCCCGGCGGCGAACGCCAGGCGGACGAGAACGGTGGACATCTGAGTTCCTCCCAGGTGAGCGATGGACCAGAGACCCTCGTGCAGGACGCGAGTTCCCTCGCCCGGGGGAGCGATGCGCCCCCCGACCGGTGCGGCGCGCCGGCCCCGAACGCCGATCCGCTCCCGCCGGACGCGCGCCCCGCTCACGCGGAGCGGCTCTGCAGCGCGGCGATGCGGGCTTCGATCGGCGGGTGCGACGAGAAGAGCCCGGCCCAACCCGGCTTGTCGGTGATGCCGGAAGCCGCCATCGACTGAGGCAGCGCGCCGGGTTCGAGGCCCCCGAGGCGCTTGAGCGCGTTCACCATCGGTGTCGGCGATCCGAGGTACCTCGCGCTCCCCGCATCGGCGCGGAACTCGCGCTGGCGCGAGAACCACGCGACGACGATCGACGCGAGGATGCCGAACACGATCTGGCAGACGATCACCGTGATGAAGTAGCCCGGGCCCGTCCCCCGCTCGGTCTTGAAGATCGCGCGGTCGACGATCGTCCCGACGACGCGCGACAGGAACACGACGAACGTGTTGACCACGCCCTGGATCAGCGTGAGCGTCACCATGTCGCCGTTCGCGACGTGCGCGATTTCGTGGCCGAGGACCGCCTCGACCTCTTCCTTGTTCATCGACTGCAGGAGCCCGGTCGACACGGCGACGAGCGCCGAGTTCTTGAACGCCCCGGTGGCGAACGCATTGGGCTCGCCATCGTAGATCGCGACCTCCGGCATGGCGATGCCCGCCGTCGTCGCGTGCTTGCGAACCGTTTCGACCAGCCAGGCTTCCGCCTGGTTCTGCGGCGACTCGATCACGCGCGCCCCGGTCGACCACTTCGCCATCGACTTGGACATGAGGAGCGAGATGATCGCGCCGGTGAAGCCGACGACCGCGGAGAACGCGAGGAGGCCGCCGTAGTCGAGGCCGGTTTGCGAGTACATCGCGCGATCGAGGCCGAACAGCCGCAGCACGATCGACAGCACCACCAGCACCGCGATGTTGGTGACGAGGAAGAGCAGGATGCGTTTCATGGCGCGTCGAAGGTTGGGGGGTCGTGGAAGGTTTGCAAGTCTAGCAGCAGCCGCGTCCGGGGCCCCTGCGGGCCGGGGTTCGGCGTCTGCAACTGTGGTTCGGGCTCGAGCCCCTGTGGGTCGGGCTTCAGCCCGACAAGCGCGGCGCCCTCCTGTGGGTCGGGCTTCAGCCCGACGGGGTTCGTGCCCATTCGCGGGAAGGGTGTCGGCCTGAAGGCCGACCCACGAAAGACGACTCCCGGCGCTCGATGCGCCGCCCCGGGGAATCACCGGCGCGACTGTCCCCTGTCCCCTGTCTCCTGTCGTCTGGTGTCGGCCTGAAGGCCGACCCACGAAAGACGACTCCCGGCGCTCGATGCGCCGCCCCGGGAATCGCCGGCGCGACTGTCCCCTGTCCCCTGTCCCCTGTCTCCTGTCGCCTGGTGTCGGCCTGAAGGCCGACCCACGGCGGGCGGGTCGGGCTCGAGTTCCTGTGGGTCGGGCTTCAGCCCGACGAATTGGGCTCCAGCCAGGCGATCCGCGCTTCAGCCCGATGCAGCGGACGGCCTGCCCCAGGAATCCCGGAGCGTCACGGCGCGGTTGAACACCGGACGGCCCGGCGCGTGGTCGGCGAGGTCTGCGACGAAGTATCCGTGCCGCTCGAACTGGAAGCGCTCCTCGCGGCCGGCGGTCGCGAGTGCGGGCTCGACGAGGGCGCGGATGACCCGCTTGGATTCGGGATTGAGGTCGTCCCGGTAGTCGCGCTCGGCAGTCTCGGCGTCGGCGTCCTCGTCGCCTGCGACCGCGATCGCGTGCACGGGCGCCGGCTCGTCCTCGGCGTCGCTCGCCCCCCCCTTGCCGAACGGGTGGCGCGCGCCGGGGAACGGTACCTTGAACAGGCGGTCGTAGAGGCGCACCTCGGCTTCGACGGCGTCATCGGCCGCGAGCCAGTGGATGTTGCCCTTGACCTTGCGCGACTCCGCGCCCGGTGTGCCGCTGCGCGTGTCGGGATCGTAGGTGCAGTGGACGGCCACCGGCCTGCCGGACGCGTCCTTCTCCACGGCGGTGCAACGCACGACGTAGGCGTAGCGCAGGCGAACCTCGGCGCCCGGCGAGAGCCGGAAGTAACCCTTCGGCGGCACCTCGGCGTAGTCGTCGCGCTCGATCCACAACTCCCGGCTGAAGCGCCGCTCGCGCCCTCCGAGTTCCGGCTTCTGCGGATGGTTCGGCGCGAGACAGGTTTCGAAGGCCCCCTCCGGATAGTTGTCGATGACCAGCTTCAGCGGGTCGAGCACCGCGATCCGGCGCTCCGCGCTCTCGTTGAGTTCGTCGCGCATCGCCTGCTCGAGCACGCTCATGTCGATCCACGAATCGGACTTCGACACGCCGATCCGTTCGGAGAACAACCGGAACCCGGCGGGCGTGAACCCTCGCCGCCGCGCCCCGACCAGCGTGGGCATGCGCGGATCGTCCCAGCCGTCGACGTGGCCACCCTCGACGAGCTGGATCAACCTGCGCTTCGACAGGACCACGTAGGTGAGGTTCAGCCGCGCGAACTCGTACTGCTGCGGCAGCGGACGTTCGAGCAGGCCGCCGTCGGCGAGCGTGCCGATCACCCAGTCGTAGAGCGGACGATGGTCCTGGAACTCGAGCGTGCAGATCGAGTGCGTGATGCGTTCGAGCGCGTCGCTGATCGCGTGCGTGTAGTCGTAGAGCGGGTAGATGCACCACCTGTCGCCGGTCCGGTGGTGCGACGCATGCCGGATCCGGTAGATGGCCGGGTCCCGGAGGTTCAGGTTCGGGCTCGCCATGTCGATCTTCAGGCGCAGCACGTGCGCGCCGTCCGGATACTCGCCGGCCCGCATCCGTCGCAGCAGGTCGAGGTTCTCGCCGGGCGTTCGATCGCGGAACGGACTCGCCCGGCCGGGTTCCGTCAGCGTGCCCCGGCTTCGACGCATCTCGTCGGCCGACTGGCTGTCGACGTACGCGAGCCCCTGCTCGACGAACCACTCGGCGAACGCGTAGAGGCGCTCGTAGTAATCCGAAGCGTGGTATCGGTGCGAGCCCCAGTCGTACCCCAGCCAGCGCACCGCGTCCGCGATCGACTCCTCGTACTCGACGTCCTCCTTCAGCGGATTGGTGTCGTCGAAGCGCAGGTGGCAGGTGCCGCCGTTCTCGGCCGCGAGTCCGAAGTTGAGCGCGATCGACTTCGCGTGCCCGTAATGGGGGTAGCAGTTGGGCTCGGGGGGGAAGCGCGTGACCACGCGCCCGCCATGCTTGCCCGAGCGGAGATCCTGCGCGATCTGCGCGCGCAGGAAATTGGGCGCGACCGCGCGGCTGTCGCGCCCCGGGGTCGTGGCGGCTGCAGGTGTGCGCTCCGTGGCGATCGTCTTGTCCATGAACAATCGTGCACCGGCATCCATTCTAACCGGCGCGCGCGCACCCGAGAAACGCGCGCGCCCGGGGCAACCGACCGCCGCACGCCGAATCGCGCGCCGGACGAGCACCTTCGACGCATGCCCTCCGATCGCGGTTCGACGTTGTCCACAAATCCTGTGGATGCCGGTGTGCATATCTTGTACATTCGCGCGCTAAGTGCCCAAGCCGATGGCGAAATATCTGGAGTGCCCAAAGATGCGCCGCACGAAAGCCCTGCCACGTCAATGGGTTGCGCAATGCGTCCGGCGACGCGCGCGCGCGTCGATGCGCGGCAGGACCGGGTCCTGACGTGGGGGCGCAGCACACGCGACGCCAGCGTGTCGTCCTGGACACCCGGACCGGCACGATCGCCGGGCGACCGGGCGAGGCGCATTCGTGCGGATGCCTGCCGTGACGACACCCGGCGCGTTGCCCGCGTCCGGCACGCCGGTGATGCCGGTGGGCCGGTTCGTCGCCGCGGCACGCCTCGCCATCGAGCGCGCGATCGGTCTCGTCTGGGTCGGCGGAGAAGTGTCCGGGTTCGTGCGCGCGGCCTCGGGACACTGCTACTTCACGTTGAAGGACGCGGAGGCGCAGGTGCGCTGCGTGCTCTGGCGCCAGAAGGCGCAGCTCCTCGACCTGCGCCTCGCGGACGGCATGGCGATCGAGGTGCGCGCGACCCCCACGATCTACGAGGCGCGCGGCGACTTCCAGCTCGTGGTCGACGCCGTTCGACTCGCGGGCCGCGGCGCGCTCTACGAGGAATTCGCGCGACTCAAGGCGAGGCTCGACGCCGCGGGATGGTTCGCGGCGGCCCGCAAGCGCGCGCTGCCGCGCTTTCCGAAGGCGGTCGGCCTCGTCACCTCGCCCCAGGGTGCGGCGCTGCACGACATGCTCACGACCGTCGCCCGGAGGTGGCCGGCGCTTCGCGTCGTGCTCTATCCGACGCCGGTCCAGGGCGATGGCGCGGCCGTCCGCATCGCCGAGGCCATCCGCATCGCGAATGCGCGCGCTGAGGTCGACGTGCTGGTCGTCGCGCGCGGCGGCGGTTCCATCGAAGACCTGTGGGCGTTCAACGAAGAAGCGGTCGCGCGCGCCGTGTTCGAGTCGGCGCTGCCGGTCGTTTCCGCGGTCGGTCACGAGACCGACTTCACGATCTGCGACTTCGTGGCCGACGTCCGCGCGCCGACCCCCACCGGTGCGGCGGCGATCGTCGCGCCCGACGGCGAGGCGATCGCTGGCGATGTGGGCGTTCTCGCCGGAAGGCTCGCGCGCGCCGGCCGTCACGCGATCGGCGCGCGCGTCCAGCGCGTCGACCTCGCGGCGCGCGGACTGGTGCATCCGCGTGCCCGGCTCGATGCGCAGCGCGCGCGCCTCCTTGCTGTCCAGGAAGCCGCGGTTCCGGTAGGCCTTGGAGGTGGGGCGCGATCGCTCGGGCAAGGGGTGGCTCCTTTCGCGCGCGATCGTACCCGCGATTCACTCCGCGGGCGCGGCGGGGCGCGCAGTTTGCATCCCGGCCCGCGCTTGGTATCTTCGCGCTCGCCGGCGCGCGCGCCGGCGCCACAGGACCGCTCTGGAGCCCCGCCCATGCCCTTTCGCTTTCCGGCGCCCGTCGCGCGCCCGCTGCTCGCGCTCCGCGTGCTGGCCGTCTGCGCC
>DAOMBL010000199.1:0-6601 GCA_035427325.1 Casimicrobiaceae bacterium | reverse complement strand
CCGGCGCTCGACCCTCCGCTGGTGGGCCGCGAGGCGCCCTGGGCGAGCCTCGAAGCGGTTCGACGGGGCCTCGCGCTGGTGATCGGCGACCCGGGGCTCGGCAAGAGCCGGCTCGTCATCGAGTTCGCGCGATCGCACGGTCGCACGATCGTGCTCGAAGGGCGCGAGATCTCCCGCGACACGCCGTACTACCCGGTCGCCGAGGCGATCTGGGCCGCGTATCGCGACGACACGCGCTGGTTCGAATTGCTCGACCCCATCTGGCAGGCCGAGGTCGCGCGGCTCGTCCCCGCGCTCTCCGGCGACGGGACGAACGCGGAGTTGCCGCCGGCCGAAGCGAAGGGGCGGCTCCTCGAAGGGCTCGCCACCGCGCTCCTGACGGCGGCCGGCGACGGGACGCTCGTGCTCGACGACCTGCACTGGTTCGACGGCGCCAGCGCGGAACTCGTCGCGCACATCGTTCGTCGTGCGCAGCGGATCCGCCTGCTCGCCACCGCACGGCCGCACGATCTCGAGGCCAACGCCGCCGTGCAGAGCGCGCTCGTCGCAGTGGAGCGCGACGGCCTGCTGACGCGCATCGCCCTCGACTCGCTGACCGGGGCCGACGTGCTCGAACTGGTCCGCGCGCTGTCGGGCAGCACCGGCGCGACCGTCTTCTCCCGGCGGCTGCACGCGGCGACGGCCGGCAATCCGCTGTTCATCATGGAGTCGCTGCGCGATCTCTTCGGCGCCGGCGTGCTCTGGAAGGATGGCGGCACATGGTCGACGCCCTACGACGAGGACACCGAGGACTACCGCGAACTCCCGATCACGCGCAGCGTGCGCGAGGCGGTGCTGCGGCGGGTCGATCGACTCGGCCAGCCGGTGCGGCGGGTGCTCGAAGCCGCGAGCCTCGCGGGCGACGGCTTCGACGTCGCCACGATCGCCGCCTGCGTCGCCGCGGACGAGTGGAACGTCGTCGACGCGCTCGATGCCGCGACGGCGGCCCAGCTTGTCCTGCCGGACAGCCAGGGTTACCGGTTCGCGCACGAACTGATCCGGCGTTCGCTCGCCGACGCGATGTCGGCGGAGCGCATGCAGCTCAACCATCGGCGGCTCGCGGCCTCGCTCGCGAGCGCCGGCGGAGCGCCGGGGCGGATCGCACGGCACCTCGAAGCCGGTGGCCGCGCACGCGAGGCGATCGAGTCGAGGGTCCAGGCGGCCGAGGCCGCGGCGCGGGTCCATGCGCTCCGTGAATCCATTGCGCACTACGATGCGGCGCTCGAAGACGGTGCCGGTGGCGCGCAGGCGTTTCGCATCCACGCCGCGCGCGTCGACTTGTTCCGAAACCTCGGGGACGAACCCGGCCGCGCCGGCGCGATCGAGGCCATGGGAACGCTCGCCGCCGGCATCGACGATCCGGCCCTCGACGCCGACCTGGCGATCAGGCGCACGGTGGCCGAGTTCGAGGGAGGCCGGTACGAGGCCGCGCTCGCGATCGCGCAGGAGGCACGCGCGACGCTGCGCGGCCGGATCGACGAGGTGGCGGACGCGGCGCTCCTGCTCGAGATCGGCGCGACCTGCACGGCGCTGGGCCGGCTCGACGAAGCCCGGACGTGCCTCGCCACCGCGATCGAACGCTTTCGTGGCGTCGCGCCGCTCAAGGCCGCGAACTGCGCGTACTGGCTCGCGCGCTGCGCGATCGAACGGGGCGACCTCGATGCCGCGCGCGCCCACGGCGAGGAAGCGCTCGCAATGACCGGGCGGGTGGGCCACCGTCGCGGCCACGCTCTGACGCTGTCCCCGCTGGCAGACGTCGCGAAGCGCCAAGGCGAGTCCGAGCGCGCGCGGGAGCTGCTCGGGGACGCTGTGCGCGAAGCGCGCGAGATCGGCAGCGTGCCGCTGCTGCGGGGCTTCGTGGCCGAACTCGTCATGCACTGCCGCGAGCGAGGCGACGAAGCGGAGGCGGCCCGCTGGCAGCGCGAACTCGACGACGCGCCCTGACGGCGGTGCGGTCGCCTGCGGCCGCATCGGCCTCGCCCGACCGAACGTCCGCGGGCGTGTGACGCCGTTGTAACGCCGCGCGTACCAACCTGCGAGCCGGGTGCCGGGCCGGCTGCGCACGTCGGCGCGCGACCGGCCCGTCGCCTGGGTGTGCGCCGGTCGTCGAACGAAGGAGGCTCGCATGATTCCGCGAACGGTCGGAGTCGCATCGGTGATCCTGGGCCTGGCGGCGCTCGGTGCGGCGACGTTTCCCGCGAGCGGGCAGACATCGCCCGCCGAGGCCAATGCGTCGTCCGTGGCGCCTGCGTCCGCCGCTGCGCCGCCGGCCGGCGCCGAGCGCATCTCGGTCACCATCTTCGAGTTTCGTTCGATGCTGCCGGGCGTGAGCGGCGTGGCGGCCACCGACATGTTCAAGACCGCGCTGGTGAAGACCGGCCGCTTCCAGGTCGTCGAGCGCAGCCGCCTGAGCGACGGCGTGCTGAAGGAAAAGCTCCTCAACGCCGAGGGCTACACGACCGGCACCGCCGCGCAGCAGATGATGCGCGGCGCGCAGTACGTCTTCGAAGGCATCGTGTCCGAGGTGAACGTCGGCGAGCAGGCGCGCTCGGGCAGCATCAGCATCGCCGGCGTGAGCCTCGGCAGCGCGAGCGTCACGGACTCGATCGCGATCGATGTCCGTCTCGTCGATTCCGGCACCGGCGACATCGTCGATGCGGTCAACGTGAAGAAGCCGATCAAGGCGTCGGAAACGAGCTTCGGCCTGTCCGGCATCGGGCTCGGCAGCGCACTGGGGCAGCGCCCCCGGCACGCCGCCACGGCGCCCGACCTGCAGGCCGCCCAGCGCAAGGCCGAGGGCGCGGACGCGGCGCTGCGCGCGGCGATCGAGGACGCGGTCGCGCAGCTCGCCTCCCGCGTTCGTCGCTGACCGGTCGGGCTCATCCACGCGCGCCGGCGGGCCAGCGGGGTCAGGGTCGAGGTCGGCGACATTCGCGGCGACACGCACGCTGCCCTTGCTGCGCCGGGGCAGGCGCTCCTTGCGGCACGGCGATCTTCCGGCCGCGGCCTCGGCCGCCACTCCACCCCGGATCGGATACCGGGCACGCGGAACTCCCCACTTGACCACGGCGTCAAACGAACATAGGATTGAAACGATCGTTTGACTTAGGCGGGCACTTACTCTTTCGGGGAACCGCACGGATCCTGTGGGCCTGGCTTCAGCCCGACAGCACTCGGGCTTCCGATGTTGTGGGTCGGGCTTGAGCCCGACGGGGTTCGCGCCGATGCGATGGAAAGACGTCGGCCTGAAGGCCGACCCACGGAGGGTGCTGTGGGTCGGGCATGAGCCCGACGGGGTTCGCGCCGATGCGATGGAAAGACGTCGGCCTGAAGGCCGACCCACGGAGGGTGCTGTGGGTCGGGCATGAGCCCGACGGGGTTCGCGGGTTTCGGTGATCGATTCGCCAGTCCGGAGGGACCGCATGGACGGAGCTGTGGTGTCACTGCACGAGAGCCGCGGCACGACGGCGACCCAGGACCGCATCCTCGATGCAGCGGAGACGCTGTTCATGGAACACGGCTTCGAGGCGACGAGCCTGCGCGCGATCACCGCGGCGGCGGCCGTGAACCTCGCGGCCGTCAACTACCACTTCGGCAGCAAGGAAGAGCTGTTCCAGGCGGTGCTCACGCGGCGGCTCGACCCGATGAACCAGCGCCGCGTCGACCTGCTCGACCGGTTCGAGCGCGCCACGGCGCATCCGCCGCTCTCCTGCGAGCGGATCATCGTCGCGCTGTTCGTCCCGGCACTCGAACTCGCGCGCGACCCCGCGCTCGGCGGGAAGAACTTCCTGAAGCTCCTGGGCCGCGCCTACGCCGACCCGGCGCCGTTCATCCGCCGCTTCCTCTCCGAGCAGTACGCGCCGATGATCGTGCGGTTCAAGGCCGCGTTCGCCCGCGCGCTGCCGCACCTGCCGGCGAAGGAGCTGTCGTGGCGGCTGCACTTCATCATGGGCGCCCTGTCGTACACGCTGGCCGGCACCGACGCGCTCAAGCTGATCGCGGAACTCAATCCGAAGGAGACCTCGAACGACGAGGTGCTGCTGCGCCGCCTCGCGCCGTTCCTGCTCGCTGGACTCAAGGCGCCGCTCCCGGATCTCTCGGAAGTCTCGCGCGAACTCGAAGGCGAGATCGAAGCGGAACGCGCCCGCTGAGCGGCGCGCCGGACGTGGAAAGGAAGCAACGATGATCTTCGTCAGCTCACTCCTCTGGTTGCTCGCGCTGATCCTCGCGTTCGTCGCGCTCGCCTACGTTCGCGCGCGCGCGCTCGCGTGGGTCGGGACCTTCGCCGCGTTCGTCGCGGTCGCCTGGGCCGCCGCGCTGCTGCCGCGGTGGCTCTCGATCTCGCTCGCCGTGGCAGGCGTGATGGTCGCGATCCCGGCGCTCGTTCCGGCGCTGCGGCGGTGGCTGGTGAGCGACGCGCTGCTCGCCGCGTTCCGCAAGGTGATGCCCTCGATGTCGCAGACCGAACGCGAGGCGATCGAGGCGGGGACCGTGTGGTGGGACGCGGAACTCTTCAGCGGCCGGCCGGACTGGAAGAAGCTGCTGTCGCTCCCGGCGCCCGCGCTCACCGCGGAAGAACAGCACTTCCTCGACCACGAGGTCGAGGAGCTGTGCGCGATGGTCACGGACTGGGAGACGACCCACGTCTACAAGGACATGCCGCCGCGCGCGTGGCAGTTCATCAAGGACAAGGGGTTCCTCGGGATGATCATCCCGAAGGAGTACGGCGGCCTGGGCTTCTCGGCCTACGCGCACTCGCAGGTGATCACCAAGCTCTCGACGCGCTCCGGCTCGGTTGCCGTGTCGGTGCTGGTGCCGAACTCGCTCGGTCCCGGCGAGCTGCTGCTCCACTACGGCACCGACGAGCAGAAGCGCCACTACCTCCCGCGCCTCGCGAAGGGGCTCGAGATCCCGTGCTTCGCCCTCACCAACCCGAACGCGGGTTCCGACGCCGCGGCGATCCCCGACTACGGGATCGTCTGCCACGGCGAGCACGCGGGGAAGCGCGTGCTGGGGCTGCGCGTCACCTGGGACAAGCGCTACATCACGCTCGGCCCGGTCGCGACGCTGCTCGGCCTCGCGTTCCGCGCGCACGATCCCGACCACCTGCTCGGCGACCGCGAGGACCTCGGCATCACCTGTGCGCTGATCCCGACCAGCCATCCGGGCGTCCACATCGGCAGGCGGCACATGCCGCTCAACTGCGTGTTCCAGAACGGCCCGAACCACGGCAACGACGTGTTCATCCCGATGGAATGGGTGATCGGCGGCCAGCCGATGCTCGGCCGGGGCTGGCGGATGCTGATGGAGTGCCTCGCCGCGGGACGCGGCATCTCGCTGCCGTCGTCGAACACCGGGATGGCGAAGCTCGCGGTCCGCACGACCGGCGGCTACGCGCGCGTGCGCACGCAGTTCAAGACCGCGATCGGGCGCTTCGAGGGAATCGAGGAGCCGCTCGCGCGCATGGGCGGCAACCTGTACATGATGGACGCGACGCGGGTGCTGACCGCCGCCGCGGTCGACCTGGGCGAGAAGCCCGCGGTGCTCTCCGGCATCGCGAAGTACCACATCACGGAGCGCAACCGCGAGATCATCAACGACGCGATGGACATCGTCGGCGGCAAGGGCATCTGCCTCGGGCCGTCGAACTTCCTCGGCGCCGCGTACATGCAGATGCCGGTGTCGATCACCGTCGAGGGGGCGAACATCCTGACGCGCAGCCTGATCATCTTCGGCCAGGGCGCGATCCGCTGCCATCCCTACGTGCTGAAGGAGATCGCGGCGACGCGCGAGGGCGACGCGGCGAAGGCGTCGGTCGCGTTCGACGAGGCCCTGTGGGGCCACGTCGGATTCGTGCTGTCCAACGCCGCGCGCACGCTCGTGACCGGCCTCACCGGGTCGCACTTCGTGCGCGTGCCCGAAGGCGTGGCGCCGGAGACGCGGCGCTACTACCAGCAGCTCACGCGGTTCTCGTCCGCGCTCGCTTTCTTCGCGGACGTGTCGATGGGCACGCTCGGCGGCGCGCTGAAGCGCAAGGAGAAGCTCTCCGCGCGGCTGGGCGACGTGCTGTCGTCGCTCTACCTGTGCTCGGCCACGCTCGCGCGCTACGAGCGCGAGGGCCGGCAGGCCGCCGACGCGCCGCTCATGCACTGGGCGATCTGGGACGCGATGTTCAAGGCGCAGAACGCGTTCGAGGGCGTCGTGTCGAACTTCCCGAACCGCGTCGTCAGCACGATCATGCGCCGCATGGTGTTCCCGCTCGGCCGGCCCTACGTGGTGCCGTCCGACCGGCTGGGCCACGAGGTGGCGCGCCTGTTGATCGAGCCGTCGGCGACGCGCGACCGCCTGACGATGCCGGTGTTCCTGTCGGACGACGAGGACGATCCGGCGGGGCTGATCGAGCGCGCGCTCGCCGCGACGATCGCGACGGAGCCGGTCGAGGCGAAGATCAAGGCGGCCGCGAAGGCCGGCACGCTCGGGGCGGCGCTCTCGCCGGGCGAAGGCGTCGAGGAACTCGCGGCGCGCGCCATCTCGGTGGGTGTCATCGACACCAGCGAAGGGC
>DAOMBL010000198.1:0-6628 GCA_035427325.1 Casimicrobiaceae bacterium | reverse complement strand
CGGGCACGTCGTCGAGGAGTTCGAGCGCTGCCGTGCCCTGCCCCGCGATCACGTCCACGTGATCGAACGGGTGGATCATCGTCGCGCCGGTCTCGCGCTCCACGTCCGCGCATACCGCCGCACGCGAGGCCGCGTCCATGCCGGAGAAACGGATCGTCGCGCCCAGGCGCCGGACGTTCGCCTGCTTCACCTGCGCCGAGCCCTCCGGCATCACGACCCCGGCGGGAATCCCGCGACGCGCCGCGGCGTAGGCGATCGCCGCCCCGTGGTTGCCCGACGAGTGCGTGACGACACCGCGGGCGGCCAGGCCTTCCGGCAGCGAGAACACGGCGTTCGACGCGCCGCGCGCCTTGAACGCGCCGATCCTCTGCAGGTTCTCCGCCTTGAAGTGGAGCCGGGCGCCCGCCTCCGCGTCGATCGCCGCGCAGGTGAACACCGGCGTCCGGTGCACGTGCGGGCGAATGCGGGCGTGCGCGGCGCGGATCGCGGCGAGATCGGGGAGCGCGAGCGCGGGGTCGAGACGGTCGTTCATCGGCGAGGGTCGGGCATCGGGTTCGCCGGCATTATAGGATCCGGCGCGCGACGGGCCCAGGTCGCGGAGAAGCCTCCGTCGACGCGCAGCACCTGACCGGTGATCGACGCACCCGCATCGGTCGCGAGCAGCAGGATCGCGCCGACGAAGTCGTCCGGCTCGCCGTTGCGACCGGTCATCGTGCGCGCGGCCATCGCCGCGACGCGCGCGGGATCCGCCGAGGCGTGCGCGGTGAGCGGCGTGACCACGAATCCCGGTACGAGCGCGTTGCAGGTGACGCCCTCGCGCGACCACCGCTCGGCCGTCGAGCGCGTGAGCGACACGAGGCCGCCCTTCGACGCGCCGTACGCGCCGCTGTGCCCGAAGGCGCGCTCGGCCTGCTGCGACGCGATGTTGACGATGCGCCCCCAACGGCGCCTCGCCATGGCCGGCGCGAGCGCCCGCGTCAGCAGGAACGGACCGGTGAGGTTGACCGCGAGCGTGCGGTCCCAATCGTCGTCGCCGATCGTCTCGAACGGCATGCGCAGGTTGACGCCCGCCGAATTCACCAGCACGTCGACCGCGCGGCCCTGTCCGTCCAGCGTCCGGACGAGCGCCGCGATCGAGTCGCGATCGCCGACGTCGACCGAGGCGGCCGACGCGACGAACCCCGACGCGGCGAGTTCGCGCACGGCCGCCTCGACCGGTTCGCGCCGCCGCGCCGCGACGATCACCTCGGCGCCCGCCGCCGCGAGCGCCCCGGCGATCGCCCGTCCGATCCCCGAGCTGCCGCCGGTGACGAGCGCGGTGCGCCCGGACAGGTCGAAGCGCCTCGCGACCGATGCGTGCATCGTCCGCGGGCCGCGGGAGGCTACGCGCTCTCGTAGAGGCGCGTCAGCACGAATTCGCGGTGTCCGAGCGCCTCCGCCGCCGTGAAGCGCCCGTTCGCCGTGCGGAACATCATCTCGATCAGCCGGTCGCCCGCCTGGCCCATCGTGATCTGGCGCTGGAGCAGCCCCGAGGTGTCGACGTCGATGTGCTCGCTCATGAGCCGGACGGTGCGCGGATTCGCGCAGATCTTGATCACCGGCAGGATCGGATTGCCGATGACGTTGCCCTGCCCGGTCGGGAAGAAGTGCACGACGAACCCGGACGCGGCGCACAGCGTGACCATCTCCGCGGCCGCCGAACTCGAATCCATGAACCACAGTCCCGGGTGGGTCGGCGCCTCGGCCTTGTCGAGCACGCCGTCGACCACGCACTTGCGGCCGATCTTCTGGATGTTGCCGAGCGCCTTCTCCTCGATCGTCGTCAGGCCGCCGGCGATGTTGCCCTTGGTCGGCTGCGACTCCGAGAGATCCGAAGTCTTGTGCCGCTCGACCACCTGCTGGTAGCGGTCGAACATGCGCATGAACTCGGCGCGAACGCGGTCGTCGCGGCAGCGCGCCGCGACGATCTGCTCGCCGCCGGTCAATTCGGTGGTCTCGCCGAACACGAGCGTGCAGCCCGCGGCATAGAGCTTGTCGAACGCATCGCCGACCGTGGGATTCGCGCCGCAGCCCGAGGTGGTGTCGGACTCGCCGCACTTGGTCGAGACCCACAGTTCCCGCAGTTCGCACTCGACCCGGTGCTTCTCGGTCGCCCACTGCAGGTACTCGCGGGCCGCCTTCGACGCGCGCATGATCGTGTCGTGGTCGCCGTGCCCCTCGATCCCGAAGCCGGCGACCGGCTTCCCGGTCGCGGCGATGCCGTCGGCCACCTTCTTCGTCCAGCCGTCCTCGATGCCGATCACGACGACCGCCGCGACGTTGGGATTCGACCCGGTCCCGATCAGCGTGCGGAAGTGGAGGTCGAGGTCGGCGCCGAACTGCAGCCGGCCGTAGGGGTGCGGGATCGCGAGGGTGCCCTTGATGTTGTTCGCCACGGCCTCGGCCGCGGCGTTCGACAGGTCGTCGACCGGCAGCACGATCACGTGGTTGCGGACGCCGACGCGGCCGTTCTCGCGGCGGTAGCCCCAGAAGGTCCTGTTCATCGCCTCTCCCTCACCAGCGCTTGGTCTTGATGTTGTGCACGTGCGCGTGCTCGCCCTTGCGGATCGGCTTCACGACCTTGCCGATGTCGATGCCGTACTTGATCACCGTATCGCCGACCGCCATGTCCTTCAGCGCGACCTTGTGGCCGATCGGGATGTCCTGGATGCAGTCGAGTTCGATCGTCCGGTCGAGGTCGAGCACGAGGCCGGTCAGTTTCGTGCCCGCCTTCAGGCCTTCCACCACGACGACGGCGACCGAATCGTGCGGATCGTGCAGCACGCAATGGATCATCGGGAGTCTCCGGAACGGGGACGCGCCGGCGCGGCGCGCCCATCGGTCCCGCGATTATAGCGTTGCGCGCGGCGCTGTGCGCCGCCCTACCAGGCGAGAGCGCGCTGCGCGACCGGCGCGAAGCTCCGGCGATGGGCCGCGCAGGGGCCGTGGCGCGCGAGCGCCGCGAGGTGCTCGGGCGTGCCGTAGCCCTTGTGCCGCGCGAAGCCGTAGAGCGGATAGCGGAGATCGAGTTCGACGAGCATCGCGTCGCGCGCGGTCTTCGCGAGGATCGACGCCGCCGAGATCGCCGGCACGTCGCGGTCGCCCTTCACGATCGCGCGCACCGCGCACCCGAGTTCCGGACAGCGGTTGCCGTCGACGAGCACCTCCTGCGGTACGACGGCCAGCGCCTCCACCGCGCGCCGCATCGCGAGCATCGTCGCCCTCAGGATGTCGATCGCGTCGATCTCCTCCACGTCCGCGTGCGCGACCGCGTGCGCCTTCGCCCGCTCCCGAATCGCCGCGGCGAGAACCCCGCGACGGCGCGCCGACAACGCCTTGGAATCGGCGAGTCCCTCGATCGGGCGGGCCGGATCGAGGATGACGGCGGCGGCCACGACCGGGCCCGCGAGCGGCCCGCGCCCGGCTTCGTCGACGCCCGCCACGAGGAGCGCGCGCAGCGCCATCACGCGCGCGCTCCGGATCGCGCGAGTTCGCCCATGAGCGCGTCCGCGGCGAGCGCGCCGGTGTCGGCGGAGAGTTCGCGCGCGAACGACGCGAACACCCGCTCGATCGCGTGGCGCGCCACGGTGTCGTCGAACAGGTTGAGCGCCGCGATCGCGAGGTTCTCGCCGGTGGCCTCCTCCTGGACGAGTTCGGGGACCACGAATCGCCCCGCGAGCACGTTGGGGAGGCCCACCCAGGGCACGAGGAGCCGGGGCCGCACGAGCCGGGCCGTGACCGCCGACACCTTGTAGAAGATGACGTGCGGGCAGCGGGCGAGCGCGGCCTCGAGGGTCGCCGTCCCGGACGCGACGATGCCCACGTCCGCCGCGCGCAGGGCGTCGTTCGCGTGTCCGTACAGGAGCGTCATCGGGACCTCCCCGGCCCCTTCGCGCCAGATGGCCTGTTCGAAGGCCTCGCGCGTCGCGCGCGACACCAGCGGTACGAGGAAACGCGCGTCGGGTCGCGCCTTCGCGATCCGCCGCGCCGCATCGATGACGACCGAGGCGTGCATCTCGATCTCCGACAGCCGGCTCCCGGGCAGGAGCGCGAACACCGGCGTCGCGAACCCGAGGCGAAGGCGCTCGCGCATCGTCCTGCGGCTCCAGTCGGACGCCGCGTGCGCGGCCATCGGGTGGCCGACGTAGGTCACCGGGACGCCTGCGGCCTCGTAGAGCGGCGGCTCGAACGGGAACAGCGCGAGCACGCGATCCGCTGCGCGGCCGATCGTCGCGATGCGCCCGCGCCGCCATGCCCACACCGACGGGCTCACGAAGTGGATCGTGCGCACGCCGCGCGCGCGGAGCCGCCGCTCGAGCCCGAGATTGAAATCCGGCGCGTCGACGCCGACGAACACCGGGACGCGCTCCGCGATGAAACGGGAGGCGAGCTCGCGCCGGATCGCGATGAGCGAGGGCAGGTGGCGGACGACCTCCGTCACGCCCCGAACCGCGAGCTTCTCGGTGGACACCCACTGCTCGCAGCCCGCCGCGACCATCTTCGGCCCCGCGACGCCCGCGAAACGCAGTTGCGGCATTCTCGCGCGCGCGGCGGCGATCAGCGTCGCCGCGAGCGCGTCGCCGGACGCCTCGCCCGCGACGATGCCGACGGTCGTCGCCGCCGCGGCCGTCGGCGCTTCGCTCATCCGCGGTCCTTCAGCGAACGATGCCGCGCCCGGGCACCGACAGGAACGCCACGAGCGGCGCGAGCACCGGCTCGGCATCGGCGTCCCGCGCGAGCTTCTCGCGCGCGTCGTCGAGCGAGAGCCCTTCGCGATAGAGCGTCTTGTAGGCCCGGCGCACGGCGAGGATCTGCTCCGGCGTGAACCCGCGCCGCCGGAGCCCCTCGCTGTTCGTTCCCTTCGGCACCGCCGGGTAGCCCTGGACGATCGTGTAGGGCGGTACGTCCTGCAGGATGATGGCGCCGGCGGCGAGCATCGCGTGCGCGCCGATCCGGCAGAACTGGTGGACTCCGGCGTAGGCTCCGAGCACCGCCCAGTCGTCGACCTGCACGTGTCCCGCGACCTGGGCGTTGTTCGACCAGGTCGTCTGGTTGCCGACCACGCAATCGTGCGCGACGTGCGTATAGGCGAGGAACCAGTTGCCGTCGCCGATCGTCGTCTGCGCGCGATCCTGCGCGGTGCCCGCGTGGATCGAGGTGTACTCGCGGATCACGTTGTCGTCGCCGATCGACGTCGAGACGGGCTCCCCGCCGTACTTGCGGTCCTGCGCGGCGAGCCCGATCGAGGCGAAGGGGAATATCCGGTTCCGCCGCCCGATCGCGGTTCGTCCGTCGATCACGACATGCGCGCCGACCGTCGTTCCCGCGCCGATCGAGACCCCCGCGCCGATCACCGTGTACGGACCGATCTCGACGTCGGTATCGAGCGAGGCCTTCGGGTCGACCAGCGCGGACGGGTGGATGCGGGCCATCGGCGCGGCGTCAGGCGCCCGGCACCGGGCGTAGCGCGGAGAGGAGCGTGGCCTCGCAGGCCAGTTGCCCGTCGACGCTCGCGCGCACCGCCCATCGTCCGACGTCGCGCATCCCCTTCAGGAACGTGGACTCCAGGATCAACGCGTCGCCCGGCACGACCTGCCGCTTGAAGCGCGCCTCGTCGATGCCGGCGAACAGGAAGAGCTTTCGCCCGCCCATCGCCTCCGGGTCGCCGCGGTAGGCGACGATCGCGCAGGCCTGCGCCAGCGCCTCGACGATCAGGACGCCCGGCATCACCGGGAAGTGGGGGAAGTGGCCGGGGAAGAACGGCTCGTTGATCGTCACGTTCTTGAGCGCCTTGATGCGCACCCCGGGCTCGAGTTCGAGTACCCGGTCGACGAGGAGCATCGGGAAGCGATGCGGCAGCGTCGCGCGTATTGCCTGGATGTCGAGCGTTTCCATGGTTCCTTCGCCTCAGTCGTCGGATTCGCGTGCGCGCAGCGCGCGTTCGACGCGGATCAGCCGCTCGGCGAGCCGGTCGATGTGGCGCAGCCGCACCATCGCACGCTGCCAGTCGGCGAACGGCACCGCCGGAAACGCGCTGCTGTACGCGCCGGGCGACGCGATCGACGACATCACGACAGCGGCGCCGCCGAGCGTCGTTCCGTCGGGGATCGACAGGTGCCCCGAGATCATCGCGGCGCCGCCGATCCTGCAGCGCTTGCCGATCCGCGTGGACCCGGCGATGCCGACGCATCCCGCGATCGCCGTTCCGTCGCCGATCTCGCAGTTGTGCCCGATCTGGATCTGGTTGTCGAGCTTGACATCGTCGCCGATCCGGGTGTCCTCGATCGCGCCGCGATCGATCGTCGTGTTCGCTCCGATCTCGACCCGGTCGCCGACGACCACGCGACCCACCTGCGGGACGCGCAGCCAGCGTCCGCCGTCCTCGGCGAGGCCGAACCCGTCGGCGCCGATCACCGCTCCCGCGTACACGATCGCGTCCTCGCCGATCACGCAGGCGTCGCCGACGACGACGTTCGCGTCGAGTCGCGACCGTGCGCCGATGCGCGCACCCTCGCCGACGACACCGCCCGGCCCGACGACGACGCCCTCGCCGAGCGACGCGTGGGCGCCGACGGTGGCGTGCGCGCCG
>DAOMBL010000197.1:0-6644 GCA_035427325.1 Casimicrobiaceae bacterium | reverse complement strand
CCCGGGCGCCGGCTACCTCTCGCCGGATGCGATGCCTACTGGATCTGGATGTTCGCCGCGCGCACCACGTTGCCCCACTTCGCGGTCTCCGCGGCCAGGTGCTCGGCGGCCTGCTTCGACGTGCCGCCGAGCGTGGTCGCGCCCATGTCGGCGAGGCGCTTGCGCACCGCCGGATCCTTGAGGATCTCGTTGACGGCCGCGTTCAGCTTGTCGACGATCGGCGCGGGCGTGCCCTTCGGCGCGAGCAGCGCGAACCAGGTCGACGACAGGAGCTTGGGCGCGCCGAGTTCGACCGTCGTCGGGACGTCGGGCAGGGCGGGCGAGCGCTTGTCGGCCATCACGGCGATCGGGCGCACCTTGCCGCCCTTGACCTGGCCGGCGATGCCCGGGATCAGCTGGAACATGAGCTGGATGTCGCCCGCCATCAGGTGGGTCGTCGCGGTGCCCGGGGCGTTGTACGGCACGTGGACAATCTTCGCGCCGGTCTCGCGCATGAAGAGTGCGCCCGCGGGGTGCATCGGGCTGCCGTTGCCGGTCGAGCCGTAGTTGAGCTTGCCCGGGTTGGCCTTCGCGTAGGCGATGAACTCCGCGAGGTTCTTCGCCGGCAGGTCGTTGTTGACGACGAGGATGTTCGGCACGTCGGCGATCAGCACGATCGGCACGAAGTCCTTCTGCGCGTCGTACGACAGGTTCTTGTAGAGGCTCGGGTTCACCGCGAGCGTGCCGGCCCACGAGAACAGCAGCTTGAAGCCGTCGGGTGCCTGCTGCGCCGCGTAGGCCGCACCGATGTTGCCGTTGGCGCCGGGCTTGTTGTCGATGATGACCGAGGTCTTGAGGTGCTTCGCGAGTTCCTCGGCGATCACGCGCGCGATGGTGTCGCCGGTTCCGCCGCCGCCGGGCGCGGGGACGACGATCTGGACGGTCTTGCCGCCCGGCCAGTCCTGCGCCGCGGCCGGCGCGGCGAATGCGGTTGCCAACGCGGCAGCGGCCGCGAAGGGGGTGATCCAGCGGGAGATCGACATGGCGTTCCTCGTGGCGATGGGGCCGCGTGCGCGGCGGTCAACGGGAGGCGGAGCCGGACGGCGCGCCCTCGCGCGCCGCGCGCACCGCGGCTTCGATGGCGGCGTCGGTCACCGAGATCGGGACGACGCAGCCGGGTCCGAGCATGAGGCGCCGGCCGCCGGTCTGCGCGATCGCGTCGCGGACCTCGCTGGCGACGCCGCCGAGATCGGAGCGCTGGAGCGCGCCGTACTCGTTCACGCCGCCGACGAGGAGGCCGGGGAAGCGCGGGAACGCTCCGCGCAGGTCGGGTTCCGCGGTGCGGTCGTGCCAGTTCAGCATCTCGGCCGGGTAGCGCGCGAGCGTGTCGAACATGATGTCGTCGCCGTGCACGTGCAGCATGTTGAGCCGCGCCTTGCCCTTCAGCGCCGCGAACACCTCGAGATCGTAGGCGCGTCCGAAGCGCTCGAATTCGTCGGCGTTCAACAGGCGCCAGGACGCCTGCTGCGTGGCGAAGAAGATCCCGTGCGCGCCCGCGTCGAGGGCGTCGAGGGCGAAGCGGATCGTGACGTCGGTGATGACGCGCAGCGCCCGATGCACGGCATCGGGGGAGCGACGCAGGTCGGCGTAGAGCCGGTCGGTGGAGAGCTTGCGCGCCGTGGTGATCGGCGAGAACACGGTCTGCAGGATCGGCACCGAGCCGCCCAGTTCGCGCGCGGCCGCGCGCAGCGCCTCGTTCTGCCGGCCGTAGCTGCCACGGCGCACGTCGACATCGCGGATCGACGCCCAGTCCTCGGTGCGCGCGACGGCGGGTTTCACCACGGTGCGCGCGCCGTTCGCCTGTCCCTGCCAGGCGCTCACCGCGCCGAAGTCCTCGACGCCGTAGGTGCCCGAAGGCATGAACTTGACGAGGTCGAACGCCCAGCGCCGCTGCCACGCGACCGTGCGCTCCGCGAGCGCGTCCGCGCGCTGGTCGTCTTCCGGGAAGTGCCGCCACAACGCGATCGGCGGGCGGTCGCTCGCCTCGCCTGCCAGCGCGCGCTCGACGCGTCCCCAGTGGTCGTTCGCCTGCATCGTCCTGTCCCTTCCGTCCGTGTCGCCGGGAATGCCGACGGTGGCCCCGAAGGGTGCAAGTCTTGCATCCCGGCGCGCTTCGGGCAAACGGGATCGCGCGAATCCTCCATTCGCGCGATCCGAACGCTCGGTGCGCACCCCCGGACGGGTCAGGCCGGGTGCCGGTACCTCGATCCGGGAGCGCGCGGTGCGTCCCGGTCGCCGCGCGCGCGCAGCGCGGCGAGCAGCGCCTTCGCCGGATCGGTGGAACGGGTGAGGTCGCGTGGCCAGCACAGGGACAGGCGGCGCGGCGCCCACCGCTCGTCGAGCGTCAGGACGGCGACGCCGTCGGACAGGAGGGGACGGAGCACCGAACGGGGCAGGACGGCGATGCCCGCGCCCGCGCGCACCAGCGAGACGACCGCGGCGAAGCCCGCCACCTGGATGCGAACGTCCAGCGTGCGGCCGAGCGCGGCGGCGCGCTCGACGAGGTAGTGGTGGATCGCCAATTCGCTCCACAGCGAGACGAACGGCCAGACGAGGCAGTCCGCGAACCGCACCGCGTCGCCCGCCGCGAGCGGGCTGCCGGCGGCCGCGACGACGACGAGCTCGTCGTGCCGCCACGGCTCGAACGCGAGATCGGGATGCTCGTCGTCCCAGGTCACGACGCCGAGATCGGCCCGCCCCTCGGCGACGGCGGCCACGATGTCCTCGCTCAGGTGTTCCTCGAGCGACACGCGCACGTCCGGGTGGGTGCCCAGGAACTCGCCGAGGGCGTCCGGCAGGAACGACGCGACCGCGCTGCTGTTCGCGAACAGGCGCACCAGCGAGGTCACGCCCTGCGCGTAGGGGGCGAGGCCGGCGTGCATCTGTTCGAGTTCGGCGAGGCAGCGCCGGCAGTGCTCGAGCATGACGCGACCGGCGCGCGTGAGCGACACCCCGCGCGCCTCGCGGCGGAACAGCGGCGTGCCGAGCGACTCCTCGAGCTGGCGGATGCGCAGGCTCGCCGACGAGGGCGCGAGGTGGCAGCGCGCCGCGCCGCGCGAGACGTTGCCGGCGTCGGCGACCGCGACGACGAGCTTCAGGTCGACCAGGCTGTAGCGCAAGGCTTCGTGCGCGGCGAAACCGGGATTCGGTCCTTCGCGCTTGTCCGGGAGTATGCCCGATGCCAGACTTGCCGGTGCCGGACGCGGACCCACCATCCCCGCGCCGAGCCGACACGATGCCGAGCGCCTGGGTCAGGGAAGCCATCCACCGCATCGAGCGCGACTTCCAGCGCTCCGCCGACACGCACCTGATCGCGATCGACCTGCCCGCGATGCCGGGGGTGCACCTCTACCTCAAGGACGAGTCGACCCACCCGACCGGGAGCCTCAAGCACCGGCTCGCCCGCTCGCTCTTCCTCTACGGCCTGTGCAACGGCTGGATCGGGGAGGGCTCGACGATCGTCGAGGCGTCGTCCGGCAGCACGGCGGTGTCCGAGGCCTACTTCGCGCGCATGCTGGGCCTGCCGTTCGTCGCGGTGGTGCCGCGGGGCACTTCACCGGCCAAGATCGCGCTGATCGAGTACTACGGCGGCCGCTGCCACGCGGTCGACCGGGCCGCCGAGGTCTATTCGGAAGCCGAGCGCCTCGCCCGCGAGACCGGCGGCCACTACATGGACCAGTTCACCTATGCCGAACGCGCGACCGACTGGCGCGGCAACAACAACATCGCCGAGTCGATCTTCGCGCAGATGCGCGGCGAGCCGCACCCGCAGCCCCGCTGGGTCGTGATGGGCGCGGGCACCGGCGGCACGTCGGCGACGATCGGACGCTACATCCGCTACCACGGCTGCGCGACCGAACTGTGCGTCGTCGATCCGGAGCGATCGGTGTTCTACGACTACTACATGAGCCGCGACCCGTCGGTCACGGCCGAGGGAGGCTCGGACATCGAGGGCATCGGCCGGCCGCGCGTCGAGCCGTCGTTCGAGCCGGGCGTGGTCGACCGCATGATCCGCGTCTCCAACGACGCGTCCTACGCGGCGATGCGCGTGGTCGAGCGGCTCGTCGGGCGCCGCTACGGCGGCTCGACCGGAACGAATTTCTGCGGCGCCCTCGAACTCGCCTGCGGCATGGTGGAGCGCGGCGAGTCCGGGTCGATCGTCACGCTCGCCTGCGACGGCGGCGACCGATACCTCGACACCTATTACCAGGACGCGTGGCTCAAGGCGAACGGCTACGACGTCGCGCCGCACGTCACCCGCCTCGAGCGCGCGGTCGCGACCGGACGCTGGTCCGCGTGACGCCGGCCGGGTCCGCCCCGCGTGGAGGGGCCGCTGCCTCGGGTGGGGCCGCGTGCGCCTTCGAACTGCGCCACGGCGGAGGAAATGGTAGGCGCGATTGGACTCGAACCAACGACCCCCACCATGTCAAGGTGGTGCTCTAACCAGCTGAGCTACGCGCCTGCAAGCCCGGCATTCTAACAGATCGCCGACGGCGCCGCAGGCGTGGCTCTGGCTCTCGTGGGTCTGGCTTCAGCCCTGTGGGTCGGGCTTCAGCCCGACTGGATGCAGCAACATGCCTGTGGATCGGGGCTTCAGTAACCGACGGGGCGGGTGCCGATGCGAAGGGAATGCGTCGGCCTGAAGGCCGACCCACAACTCCGCTGCGGTGGGTCGGGCTTCGGCCCTGTGGGTCGGGCTTCAGCCCGACACCGACGACGCTCCCCGGCGCTCGATGCGCCGCCCCGGGCATCGCCGGCGTGTCTGTCCTCTGTCCTCTGACTCCTGACTCCTGAAAGCCGACCGGCACCCCGACGTGCCGCTGCGAAATCCCGTTGGCAAGGCGGCGCGCGCTTCGCTACGGCAACCTGCCCAGGCCGACGGCGATCGCGCCGATCAGGACCGGCTGATGAATCATGTAGACGGCGAGGCTGTGACGTCCCAGCCAGTGAATGGCGCGTGGCGCGCGCGCGAGCGGGGCGAGCGGGGCGAACGAGCGCTTGGCGAGGACATCGCCCAGCCACACGCCCGCGAGGACGACCCCGAGCCAGGGAAAGAGCGGAACGTAGTCCTCGGTCGGCGGCTTCATCGTCGCGAAGCCGATCCAGACGAGCGCGCGCGCGTCGAACACCGGATGCGAGATCGCGAGTCCGGCGGCCACGACCGCGACGCCGGCCGCGAGCGCGAGGCGGGGCGCACGCGTGAACGGCCAGGCGAGGACCGTCGATACGGCGATCGCGTGCAGGATGCCGAACGAGATCCACGTGCGCGGGAACGCCACGAAACTCGCGGCGCTGACCGCCGCCGCGCATGCGGCGATCACCGCGACCCGACGCCAGCGCTTCGCGCCCGGCGCACCCTGCAGGCGGGCGAGCGTGAGCGAGATGCCCGAGGTGACGAGGAACGTTGTCACGATGGCCGCGCGCGCGGCCAGCCAGAAGGCATCGTGCTCGAAGTCGAAGCGGGCGACGCGGAACAGCGCGAGATCGAACGAGAAGTGGTAGACGATCATCGCGACGATCGCCAGGCCGCGCAGCGCATCGAGCGAGGGGACGCGCTGCGGCGCGGCCACGCGCGCGGCGGGTCGCGGACTTCGCGCGCGCACTACCGTCGTCCGGAAACCCAGCGCAGGTGGACCGCGCCGCGCCCGTCGACCGGGCCCAGCTGGCCGAGCACGCGGGCGACCGCCTCGTCCGCGCGTTCGCGGGGGACGAGCGACGCGTCGAGCGTGACGCCGCCGGTGGAGAGCGTCATCGTGCCGTCGATCGCGACCTCGCCTCCGTCGTTGGCGATCGTTCCGGCCAGCATGCCGTGGCGCGGCGTGAACGTGGCACGGACGACGCCGAGCGCGACACTGGTGCCGGCGGCCGAGCCGAGTCGTGCGTGTTCCCAGCGTGCCGACACGGTTCCCCGGCCCGCGTCGCCTTCGATGTCCACGTCGCGCGCCTCGACGCGGATCGCGCCGCCGAACGACGCGGGAGCCTTGCCGGCGAACGCGCTCTCCAGCGCCGAGGCGGGCAGGTCGACGACGAGCCCTCGCGCGGCGACCCCGGCGCGCGACAGGCGGAGCGTGCCGCGCGGCGTGTCGCGCCCCTGCTGGGGCTCGAGTTCGAGTTCGACCTCGCCCCGCAGCAGCGGTGCGGCACGCAGGTGCCAGCCGACCGGCACCTTCCACCGGCCGTCGGGACTCGCCAGGACGCCCCGGCCGTTCCAGACCGTGCCTTCGGTGTCCTGCATCTGCACCGCGCCGCCGAGTGCGGCGGCGAGCCGGTGGACGAACCAGGCCGCCGGCGCCTGCAGCGCGACCACCGTCACGACGACGACGAGCGCGAACAGCGCGAGCGCGGACAGGCGGCCCATCGATCAGCGGGACAGCGTGAGTTCCGCGCGAACTCGGTCCGCCTCGACCCGCGCCGAGATCGTCGCGTCGACGACGTGGACCGCGCCCTCGCGCGCGAGCGCGTCGAGCAATGCGATCAGCGTGTCGAAGCGCACCGACGCAAGCAGCAGCGTCGCCCGACCGGCGCTCATCTCCAGCGTCGCATCCGCGGCCGTGATGCCGGCACGCGCGAGCGCGGTCCGGATCGCGACGTCGAGGGGCGCGCGC
>DAOMBL010000196.1:0-6659 GCA_035427325.1 Casimicrobiaceae bacterium | reverse complement strand
AGCAGCGGCGAAGGCGTCGAGCGCACGTTCCAGACGCACGCGCAGCTGATCGCCTCGATCGAACTGAAGCGCAAGGGCGACGTGCGGCGCGCGAAGCTCTACTACCTGCGCGGGCGTTCCGGCAAGTCGGCGCGCATCCGCGAGAAGCTGGAGGCGAAGGAAACCGGCAAGGCCGAATAGGCGCGGCCGGCCTGCTGCCCTCCGCGGGGCCGGGACGGTGGAGGCGAATCGCCTCCGCCGCCCCGGCCCCGCGTCGTTTCGGGCGCCCCGGGCGCGATTCTTGCGTGGTCGCCTTGTCACGCCAGGGCTTTTCGACCACCATTCCAACGTCATCCCCCGGACCGGTTCCACGGCACGGACGCGCATGAAGGCGACGCTCTACGAGGCGTTGGGCATTCCGCAGGCCGCCTCCGACGAGGAGGTGCGCGCCTCGCTGCGTCGCCTGATCCGCAAGTACTACGCGAAGACCCGCGACGGACAGGGGAACGTCGAGGAGGCGCTGCGCTTCATCAACCACGCGAGCCGGATCCTGTCCGATCCGGAGCGGCGCAAGCGCTACGACAACGAACTCGCCGTCTCGACCGGGTCGGCCGAACAGCGCATCGCGCACGTGGTCACCCACGCGGTCGCCGGCGCCGCCGAGCAGACCGACGTCGGCACCGAGGCGGTCGACCGTGACGCCGAGGCCGATGTGCTCGACGACGACGCGATCGAGGCCGTGCTGACCGGCGTCGATCCGCGTGGCGAGGCGAACCTGCACCACCCGGGGCTGACCGAGCGCGTCGCGACCTTCGGGCGTTCGCCGATCGTGACTGTCGCGCTGTGCGCGCTGTTCGGCGCGTTCATCGCGGCGGCGATCGTGTTCGTCACGCCCGCCGACGCGGTGCTGGTCGCGAAGCAGGTGCTGGTCTGGCTGACCCTCGGCCTCGTCGGGCTCACCGTCGTGTACGGTGCGGTGCACGGGCTCTCGTGGCTCTGGCGGCGCAGGACGCCGCAGGCGCCGCCCCTGCAGCCGCAGACCGACCTCGCGATCCTCAACTGGCGGCGCGAGAAGAGCGTCTTCCTCGGCACCAATCAGCCCCAGGAGGACGCGAGCTGGATCTTCCAGCTCCGGATGGCCGAACTCGAACGCGCGAAGTCCGGACGGACGAGCGAGGCGCGGCCCTGGCAGCGGCTGGGCGCGCGGCTGTTCGACTACGCGATCTGGGGCCTCGTCCTCGCGCTGCTCCTCTCGGAGATGCGCGGCGCGGGCGCGATCCCCGAGGAACTCGCGTTCTGGTTCGGCCATCCGCTCGTCGCGCCGACGATCATCACCGCCACCTGGGTGCCGATCGAGGCGCTGCTGATCGCGTCGCTCGCGACGACGCCGGGCAAGTGGCTGTTCGGCGTCTTCCTCCAGTTCTCGATCTCCGATGCCTACGCGCGCCGAGACTCCCGCACCCAGTTCGAACGGGGGTTGAAGCGCGCGTTCCGCGTCTGGTGGGAGGGCATGGGCTGCGGGTTCCCGCTCCTCGCGCCGTTCCTGATCGCGGTCGCCTACGAGAAGGTCACCGTGCACCAGGAGACCGATTGGGACTTCGCGTACGACTGCCTCGTCACGCACGGTCCGCCGGGCGTGCTGAACCTGGTGACCGGCGTCTGCGGGCTCGCGGCGATGCTGTGGCTCTACGGTGTCGCGTGGCACCAGCCGATGGCGGAGTCGATCACCTGGGCGCGGGCGACCATCGGCGACGCGCTGCCATCGACGGCGGTGCTGCGCGAGTTCACCGGCTCGAGCGGGATCGGCGGGACGATACGCCCGCAGGTGCGCGCGACGGCCCCCGCAGCGAAGGGTGCCGCGGGCGCCTCGACATCCGCACCCGCAGGCGACCTGCCGATCGATACCGACCTGGCCGCGAAGTTCGCCGAGCGCAAGGCGCGCATCGGCGTGCTGTCGGTCGAAGGGCCGCGGATGCTGCGCGCCGGCAACTGGCGCCGCGCGAGTGAACTGTGCCGCGCGTGGACGGACCTCGACCTCGGCAACGCGGACGCCTGGCGCTGCCTCGGCTCGGCGCTGCAGGCGCAGGGCTACCACCAGGAAGCGATCCACGCGTTTCGCAAGGCGAAGCAGTACGATCCGTCCGATCGCGCGCTCGACGCCGCGATCGACCGCTCGCAGCGCGGGATCGTCGCCGATTTCATCAACCGGTACCGGCAATAGCGCCCTCGGGCGGGAGCGGCCGCCCGGCGCCTCCCGCGCCGCGCTACCCCGGCGACGGGCGGCCCGTCGTCAGGCGACGAGCGCGAGCCACAGCGGCATCGTGACCACCGCGAGCAGCGTGCCGGTCGAAATGATCAGCGCGACCGGCGCGCCCCGGCCGTTCATGCGCGAGGCGAGGATGTAGGCCGAGGTCGCGGTCGGCACCGACGCATGCACGAGTGCGATCTGCGTCTCGAGCAACGGCAGTCCGAGTGCGCGTGCGGCGCCGAACGCGATCGCGGGCGCCGCGGCGAGCTTCACGGCATGGAACCACGCCAGCGCGGGCAAGGGCAGCGCGTCGCGCTCGAAGCGCAGCGCGGCTCCGACCGCGAGGAGGCCGAGCGGCAGCGCGCCGTCGGCGCCGAGCTTGAGCAGGCGGTCGGGCATCGCGGGAAGCGGGAGCGCGAGCGCGTTCCATGCGATGCCCGCGACGGTCGCGATGACCAGGGGATTGCGCGCGACTTCCAGCGCGATGCGGCTCGCGCGGCCCTGCGCGAGCATCGCGACCGCTGCCAGGTTCACGAACGGCACCATGAGGCCGACGACGAGGCTCGCGAGCGCGACGCCCTCCGGTCCGCCGAAGCGGGCCGCGACGGCGAGCGCGAGGTAGGTGTTGAAGCGGAAGCCGCACTGGAAGCACGCGGCGAACGTCTCGCGCGGCAGCCGGAAGAGCGGCTTCGCGAGCGCGGAGAGGAGCATTGCCCCGCCCGTGTAGGTGAATGCGACGAGCGCGAGCCCGCCCGCGTCGTCGATCGCGAGCGGCGCGGTCGCGAGCGAGCGGAACAGCAGCGCGGGGAACAGCACGAAGTAGACGAGGCGTTCGACGCCTTCCCAGAACGCCGGCCCGTAGGCGAACCGCCGCGCGAGCAGCGCGCCCAGCGCGATCAGCAGGAAGTCCGGAGCGACGAGGAGCGCGGCGTTCATCGTGACGCGGTGTCGCGACCGCGGGGCGGAAGATCGTCGATCCGGAGGTCGTCGGGCCGAAAGTCGTCGGGCTGAAGCCCGACCCGCGGCTCCGGTGGCCCGGAGCGCGACCCGCGGACGTTGCGCGAGGCAGCACGCCGCCGGCGCACGGGATCTCGCGCAGGCACCTCAGGCCGATCCGCTGCCGCGGATCCGCGCGACGAGCGCGGTGGTCGAGCGGTCGTGCTCGAAGGGCACCGCGACGAACCGCCCACCCGCGGCGATGACTTCGGCGGCCCCGGCGGTGGTGGCGGCGGTGTAGTCGCCGCCCTTGACCAGGATCTCGGGCATGCAGGCGACGATGAGCGCGCGCGGCGTGTCGTCGTCGAACGGGATCACGAGGTCCACGCAGGCGAGCGCGGCGAGGACGGCCATCCGGTCGTCGAGCGCATTGAGCGGGCGATCGGGGCTCTTGCCGAGCCGGCGCACCGACGCGTCGCTGTTGACGGCGACGGTGAGCGAGCCGCCGAGCGCGCGCGCCCGCGCGAGATAGGTGACATGCCCACGGTGCAGCAGGTCGAACACCCCGTTCGTGAACACTCGCGGGCGCGGGAGCGTCGCGAAGCGGGAGGGGCCGTCGCCGGGACGGGCGACCTTGGCGAGCGACGCGGGCGGCGGCAGCGCGCGCGGCTCGCTCATGCGCGACCCGTCAGCCGGTGATCTCGAACAGCTTGACCACGCGCGCCACGCCCGAGGTCGTGGCCGCGATCTGCGCGGCCGCGTCGGCTTCGCTTCGCGAGACGATGCCCATCAGGTAGACGACGCTGCGCTCGGTGACGACCTTGACGTGCGTCGCCGAGAACTTGTTCGCCTCGACGAAGCGGGTCTTCACCTTGGAGGTGATGTAGGAGTCGTTGGTCCGCGCCGACAGGTCGGTCGTCGGCCCGACGACCATCTCGTCGTGCACCGCGCGCACCCGGTCCACGCCGCGCGCGTAGGAAGCGATGGCGTCCCGGGTCGCCTGGTCGGGCGCCTCGCCGGTCAGGAGCACGATGCCGTTGTAGCTCGTGACGTTGAGGTGGATCCGGTCGCCGTAGCGGGTGCCGAGTTCGGTGGCGATCTTGAGTTCGATCGACTGGTCGTCGAGCTGCGCGCCCGCCGAGCGCCGGTCGGTGGCCACGAGGGCGCCGCCGGCCGCGGCACCGACCACGACCGCGGGCACGCAGGCATTGAGGAGGGGCGCGCCGAGGACGACCAGCGCGAGCGCGAAGGGAAGATGCCGGGATCGGTTCAAGGCTCGTCTCCGAGCAGGGCGTGGTCGATCGCGTCGCACAGGCAGTGGAGCGTGAGCAGGTGCACCTCCTGGATGCGCGCGGTCCGCGTGTGCGGGACGCAGAGGTGGACATCGTCGCTGCCCAGGAGTTCACCGATGCGGCCGCCGCCCTTGCCGGTGAGGGCCACCACGCGCATCTCGTGCTCGTGCGCCGCCGCGATCGCCTCGATCACGCTGGGCGAGTTGCCCGACGTCGAGAACGCGAGCAGCACGTCGCCGCGCCGGCCGAGCGCCCGCACCTGCTTCGCGAACACCTGGTCGAACGCGTAGTCGTTCGCGACCGCGGTCAGGAGCGAGGTGTCGGTGGTGAGGGCGATCGCCGGCAGCCCGGGTCGCTCGCGCTCGAAACGGCCGACGAGTTCGGCCGAGAAGTGCTGCGCGTCGGCCGCGGAGCCGCCGTTGCCGCACGAGAGGATGCGTCCGTCGGCGAGGAGCGCATTCGTCATCGTCTCCGCGGCGCGGGCGATCAACGGCGCCATCGGCTCGGCGGAGGCGAGTTTCAGCTCGGCACTCGCCGTGAAATGCGATCGGATGCGCTCGACGGGATCCATGGCCGGATTCTAGCAAACGGAGGGTTCGCCGCTGGCGCACGCTGCCGCGGGGGCGCGTCAGTCGTCCGCGTCGAACGCGCTGCGCAGCCATTCGACGCGCTTCGGGTCCAGGCCGTCGAGGAGCACGACGTCGAAGCGGCAGTCGGGTGTATGGGAGAGCCGCGCCAGGTACTCGCGCGCGGCGGCGACGAGGCGCGATCGCTTGGCCGCGGAGATGCTGCCGGCCGCGCCGCCGTGGCTTCCCGACCTGCGCAGCCTGACCTCGACGAAGACGAGCGTGGCCCCGTCGCGGGCGACGAGGTCGATCTCGCCGTGGCGCGATCGCACGTTGCGCCCGACGATCGCCAGTCCGTTCGCGCGCAGGTGGTCGGCGGCGAGCGCTTCCGCCGAGCGCCCGTCGTCGCCGCGGGCGGTGCCCATCGGCGGCCGGTCAGCGCGGGGCGTCGAGCGGCACGATCGCGCCCGACCGGAAGGTCGCGAGGCGTCCCTCGCGCGCGATCTGCCGCGCGTCGGAGAGTTCGACGTGACCGGTGGCGCCGTCGAACGACAGGCGATCCGGCGGCGCGGTGACGAACGCCTGGGCGACGCGGAACGCGTCCAGCCCCAGCGCGTAGAGGCGGTCGAGCGCGGGGCTCGCGAACTCGGGGCGCGGCAGTTTCGCGAACGATGCGCTGTCGGGCGCGACGAGCCAGCTCACGTCCACGTAGCGCACGTCGTCCAGGTCGCGCATCGCCGAGGCGTCCGGACGCTGGTAGACCTGCGCGCTCGCCCAGGTCGTCACACGGGGGGCGTAGGTCTTGACCAGCGCGGCGTCGGGGCCGTCGACCGCCATCACGATCGCATCGATCGTCGTGCGCCCCAGGTCGCGGCGCATCGCGCGGAGGCCGTCCTGCGTGGCGACGAGCGGGTAGGAGAGCGGCGGATTGCCTCCCGCGAGGATCCACTCGGCGACGAACGCCTGCGCGAATCGGCGCATGAGCGGCGTGTCGCCGACGATCACCGCGACGTTCTCGGAGCGCTCGTCGCGCATCCGGCGGGCGATCGTGCGGGCATCGGACTCGATGGCGAGCGCGAACGTGTAGACGCGCGGCGGCAGCGCGGCCGTGTCGTCGAGCTGGTTCAGCGCGATGGTGACCGGCAGCGGGTTCTCGGAAGTCGCGAGCGCGCGCAGGTCGTCGCGGACGAGCGGCCCGACCACCACGCGCGCGCCGTCCCATTGCGCTTCCTCGAACGCCGCGAGCACGCCGTTCGCGCCGTGGGGGATCACGCGCACGCGATCGGTGGCCCCCGCCGCGGCGGCGGCGGCGAGGAAGCCGTCGCGCACCGCCTCGGCCGCGCGGGCGTAGTCCGGCGACTCGAGCGGCAGCACCAGGGCGATCGGCGGGCCCGGCGGCCTCGCGGGCCTGAGGGGTTCTGCCGGCGGGAGGGGAGCGGGCTCGTCGGCCCGGGCAGGACCGGTCGCGGGAGCGACGTCGGGCCCCTCGACGCTTGCCGGCGCCGGCTGCGCTCCGCAGAATGCCGCGAAGAGCAGGCACGCGAGGCCGCCGGTCCACGCGGCCCGCGGCGACCCCTTGCCGCGCGACATCGACATCGGAGCGAAGGGCATCGTGGAAACGGCGGACCGTCGCGGAGG
>DAOMBL010000195.1:0-6689 GCA_035427325.1 Casimicrobiaceae bacterium | reverse complement strand
TGACCGATGAACGACCTCGCGCGCCCGGCGCAGCGCAGCGAACTCGCGGCGCTGGACGAGCCGGCGCTCGCCCTCGCGCTCCATCGCATGCACCTCATCCGGAAGTTCGAGGAGACCGCGGAGCAGAGCTACATGCGCGGCCTCGTGCACGGCACGATGCACCTGTCGATCGGCCAGGAGGCGAGCGCCGTGGGCGCCACGCTGCACCTCGTGCCCGACGACTACATCCTGTCGACGCACCGGGGGCACGGCCACTGCATCGCGAAGGGCGCCGATGTCGCCCGCATGCTGGCCGAGTTCTTCGGCAAGGAGACCGGGTACTGCCGCGGGCGCGGCGGCTCGATGCACATCGCCGACATCGACACCGGCAACCTGGGTGCCAACGGCATCGTGGGGGGCGGGCTGCCGATCGCGGTGGGCGTCGGCATGGGCATCCGGGCGCAGCGCCAGGCGCGCGTGTGCATGGTCTTCTTCGGCGACGGCGCGGCCAACGAAGGCGCGTTCCACGAGTCGCTCAACATGGCCTCGATCTGGAAGCTCCCGATCGTCTTCCTGTGCGAGAACAACAAGTACGGCATGTCGATGGACGTCGCGCGGGCGATGGCGGTGCCGAACGTGGCCGACCGCGCGGCCGCATACGCGATGCCGGGCGCGACGGTCGACGGCAACGACCTGCCGGCGGTGGCGGCGGCCGCCCGCGAGGCGATCGAACGCGCGCGCGCGGGCCTCGGGCCCTCGCTGCTCGAGTGCAAGACCTACCGCTGGCGCGGCCACTCGAAGAGCGACCGGAACCTCTACCGCACCCGGGAGGAGATCGACGCCTGGAAGGAGCGCGATCCGATCGCCCGCCTGGAAGCCGAACTCGTCGCGCAGGGCCGCTTCGCGCCGGACGCGCTCGCGGCGATCCGCGCGCAGGCGCAGAAGGCGATCGACGACGCGCTCGAGTTCGCCAAGGCGAGTCCGTCCCCCGACCCCGCCGACCTCACGCGTGACGTCTATGCCGCTTGATGCCGCCGACGCCGCCGTCGAGATCCGCACGCTGACCTACGCCGAAGCGATCCGCGAGGCGCTCGGCCAGGCGATGGAGGCCGACCCGCGCGTGTTCCTGTTCGGCGAGGACGTGGGCGTGTACGGCGGAGCCTTCGGCGTGTCCGGCGACCTCGTCCACCGCTTCGGCGCCGAGCGCGTGATCGACACGCCGATCAGCGAACTCGGCCTCGCCGGCGCCGCGGTGGGCGCTGCGCTCACCGGCATGCGCCCGGTGCTCGAGATCCAGTTCGCGGATTTCGCGACGCTGGCGATGGAGCAGATCGTCAACCAGGCGGCCAAGATCCGCTTCATGTTCGGCGGCCGCGCGGGCGTCCCGCTGGTGATCCGGCTGCCCGGCGGTTCGGGGACCGGCGCCGCGGCCCAGCACAGCCAGAGCCTCGAAGCGTGGTTCGCGCACGTTCCGGGCCTGAAGGTCGTGCAGCCGTCGACGCCGCACGACGCCAAGGGCCTGCTGCTCGCGGCGATCGACGATCCCGATCCGGTGCTCGTGTTCGAGCACAAGCTCCTGTACAAGACCCGGGGCCCGGTTCCCGCGGCGGCCTACCGCGAGCCGCTCGGCAAGGCGGTCGTGCGCCGTGCCGGTCGCGACCTCACGATCGTGGCGGCGTCGGTGATGGCCCTGCGGGCCGCGGCCGCGGCGGAGCGCCTCGCGCAGGAAGGCGTCGAGGCCGAGGTGGTCGATCTCCGCAGCCTGCGGCCGATCGACTTCGACACGATCGCCGCCAGCGTGCGCCGGACGCGCCGGCTCCTCGTCGTGTACGAAGGGGTGAAGGCGATGGGCATCGGCGCCGAGATCTCGGCCCGGATCGCGGAGAGCGACGTGTTCCACGCGCTCGCCGCTCCGATTGCGCGCCTGGGCGGCGCCGACTCGCCCATTCCGGACAATCCGGTGCTGGAGAAGGCCGCGGTGCCGCAGGAGGCCGACATCGTCGCCGCGGCACGGGGACTCCTCGCCACGCTGTCACGCCGATGAAATCGATCGAAGTCATCCTGCCGAAGGTCGACATGGACATGGAGTCCGGCATCCTCGCGCAGTGGCGGGTCGCGGCCGGCGATCGCGTCTCGGAAGGCGATATCCTGTTCGAGATGGAAACCGGCAAGGCGACGATGGAAGTCGAGTCTCCGGCGACAGGGGTGATACGCGACCTCGCCGAGGTCACCGGCCAGGAAGTCCCGGTGGGCACGTGCGTGGCGTGGATCGATACGGATGGTTAGACACCCGGGAGGAAGCACGATGTTCATTCGCTCGCGACGCACGGTTCTCGCGATGGCAGGGGCGCTCTGCGCGCTCGCCGCGGCTGGTGCCGCGCACGCACAGGCGCCGTCCGGCAAGCTCGTTCTCTACACGTCGCAGCCGGAGAAGGACGCGGCGCAGACCGTGGCGGCGTTCCGCAAGGTGCACCCCGGCGTCGAGGTCGACGTCTTCCGTTCCGGGACGACCGAGGTGATGGGCAAGCTCGCCGCGGAGTTCGCAGCCGGGCAGCCGCGGCCGGACGTGCTGCTGGTCGCCGACGCCGCGTCGATGGAAGCGCTCAAGAAGGACGGCCGCCTGCTGGCCTACCCGCAGGCGAAGGTGGACGGCATCGACGCCGGTGTCGTGGATGTCGACCGCACCTATTTCGGCACCAAGCTCATCACCACCGGCATCGCGGTCAACACCGCCGCGAAGGTCCGGCCGACGTCCTGGGCCGATCTCGGCAAGCCCGAGTACAAGGGACAGATCTCGATGCCGAGCCCGCTCTATTCCGGCGCGGCCGCGATCATGCTCGGCACGATGACCCAGCGCCCCGACCTGGGCTGGGCGTTCTTCGAGAAGCTCAAGGCGAACGACGCGATCGCGGTGCGCGGCAACGGGGCGGTGAGCACCGCGGTGGCCAACGGCGAGAAGACCTACGGCGTGCTGGTCGATTTCATGGCGTTCACCGCCAAGGCGAAGGGATCGCCGATCGACTTCGTGTTCCCGGCCGAGGGCAACCCGGCGGTGACCGAGCCGGTGGCGATCCTGCGCACGTCGCAGAACCAGGCCGCCGCGCGCGCCTTCGTCGACTTCCTGCTGTCCGACGAGGGCCAGAAGCTCGCGGCGACGATGGGCTACATCCCCGCGCGCACCAGCGTGGGCATGCCGGCCTGGTATCCGGCCGGGGTGAAGATCAAGCTGATGCCGACCGACATCGGCACCGTGGTGCGTGACAACGCCGGCAACCTGAAGCGCTTCTCGCAGTTGTTCGGGAACTAGGCCGGACCGCCGCGGCAGGACGGGGAAGCGGCGTTGCGTCCGGGTCGCAGCGGCAGGCGCCACGCGCGGGACCGCGCGTGATGGAAACGCGAGGGGGACCGCCGGCCCCGCGTCGCGGCATGCCCGGGCTCGCCGGGAGCGGCGCCCTCGAGCGCTTCGAGCAGAACGCGCTCCTGTGGGCGCTCGTCCTGCTCGTGGTCCTGCTCTCGGTGCTGCCGCTGCTGCGGCTCGTGCTCGAAGGCATCGCGCCCGGCGGCCGGTTCTCCACCGAAGCGCTGGGGCAGGTCCTGTCGAGCCCGAGCACCTGGGCGGCGACGCGCAACAGCCTCGTCACGGCCTTCGGCGGCACCGCGCTCGCCGTCCTCATCGGCACCCTCGTCGCGCTCGCGGTGTCGCTCACCGACATCCGCGCGCGCAACGTGTTCGTGTTCTGCTTCGTGGCGCCGCTCCTGCTCGCGCCGCAGGTGGTGGCGCTCGCGTGGCTCACGATGTTCGGCCCGTCGAGCACGCTCCTCAAGCTCGCCGGCATCGCGCCGCCGATCGGCTCGCGCAATCCGCTGTACTCGGCCGGGGGCATCGTCCTGCTGCTGGGCGTGCACTACGCGCCGCTCGTGTTCCTCACGCTGCGCGCCGGACTGCGCAGCCTGCCGCAGGAACTGATCGAGGCCGCGCGCGCCGGGGGCGCATCGCCGCTCACCGTGCTGCGCACCGTGATCCTGCCGCTGATGACGCCGCCGCTGCTCGCCGGGGTGGCGCTGTGCTTCGTGTCCTGCCTCGGGAACTTCGGGATCCCCGCGCTGCTGGGGATCCCGGGCAACTTCCTCGTGCTGCCCACGCTCATCTACCAGCGCCTCGCCGGCCTCGGGCCCGGCGCGCTCGCCGAAGTGGCGGTGCTGTCGGTCCTGATCGGGGTCATCGCGCTGGCCGGCATCGTCCTGCAGGACCGCCTGCTGCGCCGGCGCGACTTCCGCACCACGTCGCAGACCGCGACCGCGCGCGCGTTCGAACTCGGCGCCTTCAGGCTGCCGGTGGAGGCGGCGCTGTGGACGCTCGCGATCTTCGTGCTGGTCGTCCCGCTCGCCGCGCTCGTGCTGACTTCGCTCGTGCCGGCGCTCGGCGTGCCGCTCTCCGCCTCGTCGGCGACGCTGGAGAACTTCCGCTTCGTGCTCTTCGAGCACGCCGCCGCGCGCCGTGCCTTCCGCAACAGCTTCGGGATGTCGGCGGGCGCCGCGGTGCTGATCGTGCTGGTCGCGATTCCGCTCGCGTATTTCCTCGTGTGGAAGCGCGGGCGCGCGCTGCGCGCCCTGGGCTTCGTCACCGAGATTCCCTATGCGCTGCCCGGGGTGGTGCTCGCCATCGCCGCGATCCTCGTGTTCCTGAAGCCGTTGCCGCTCCTCGGCGTCTCGCTCTACAACACGATCTGGATCATCCTCTTCTGCTACCTCGGACGCTTCCTCGTGCTGGGCCTTCGCCCGGTGGTGAGCGGCTACCACCAGCTCGACCGGACGCTGGAGGAGGCCGCCCAGGTGACCGGCGCGCGGCTCCTGCGCCGGATGCGCACCGTGATCGCTCCGCTGGTCGCGCCGGCCGCGGCCGCGGGCGCGCTGCTCATCTTCCTCACCGCGTTCAACGAACTCACGGTGTCGGCCCTGCTGTGGTCGACCGGCGCGGAGACGCTCGGCGTCGTGTTCTTCTCGTTCCAGCAGGGCGGCGACCTGACCTACGCGTCGGCGCTCGGCACGCTCACCGTGTTCGTGAGCTTCGGTCTCATGCTGTCGACGCTGCTCTTCGCGCGCCGCCTGCCCAGGGGAGTCCTGCCGTGGCGCGACTGACGGTCGAGCGGCTCACCAAGACGTTCGGCGCCGCGCCGGTGCTCGACGACGTGTCGCTCGCCGTTCGCGACGGCGAGTTCGTCGCGATCCTCGGGCCCTCCGGATGCGGCAAGACCACGCTCCTGCGCCAGGTCGCGGGTTTCGACCGCCCGGACCGCGGTCGCATCCTGATCGGCGACGACGAGGTGTCCGGACCAACCGGCCATGTCCCGCCGGAGCGGCGGCGCGTCGGCATCGTGTTCCAGTCCTACGCGCTGTGGCCGCACATGAGCGTCGCCGGGAACGTGGCCTACGGCCTCGAGGTGGCGGGCGTGGGCGCGGCGGAGCGCGCGCGCCGCGTCGATGCCGCGCTCCACCTCGTCGGGCTCGACGGCTACGGCGAGCGTGCGCCGGCGATGCTCTCGGGCGGGCAACGGCAGCGCGTCGCGCTCGCGCGCTGCCTCGTCACCGAACCCTCGCTCGTGCTGCTCGACGAGCCGCTCGCCAACCTCGACGTCCACCTGCGCGCCGCGATGGAGCGCGAGTTCGCGCGCTTCCACGAGCGCACCGGCACGACGATGCTCTACATCACGCACGACCAGGCCGAGGCGATGGCGCTCGCGGACCGGATCGCGGTGATGAGCCAGGGGCGCGTACTGCAGTTCGCCACGCCGTCGCAGCTCTACCGCGAGCCGGCCGACGAGACGGTCGCCGCGTTCATCGGCGAGGGCATGGTCGTGCCGGTGGACGTGCGCGACGTCGAGGGTTCGTCGTGCACCGCCGGACTCTTCGGCGCGGTGGTTCGCATGCGCTGCGACGCGTCGCAGCGGCGCGGTGCGGCGAGCGCGTGCCTGCGCGCGGAACACCTGCGGGTAACCGGAGGCGCGGGGGCCGGATTCGCGGCCCGCGTCGTCGCGATGACCTACGAGGGCGGGAGCTTCCGGGTGGAAGCACGCGTCGACGGCGGCGACGCGCTGCTGCACTTCCACGCGCCGGAACCGTGCCCGCTCGTCGAAGGCGCGGCGCTGCGGCTCGACGTCGCCGACGGCTGGGTGATCCCGCCGGCGGCGGGGTAGGGCCGTGCGCCTCGCGCTGTACGGCGGCTTCGGGGAGAAGGGGCGGACGAGCCTCGGCGTGCAGTCGGGCGACTTCCGCCTGCTTCTCGACGCGGGCGTGAAGACGAGCGCGCCGGGCGGGGCGGACTACCGACCCGCGATCGCGCCCGACGAGATCGCCGGTCTCGACGCCATATTCATCACCCACGCGCACGAGGACCACGTCGGCGCGCTCGGCTGGTGCCTCGCGCAGGGCTTCGCCGGCAGGATCCTGATGACCGCGCCCACGCGCGCCGAGTGCGAGGCCATCGTCGCCGGCTACGGCAGCTCGGAGGAGGCGAGGCGGGTGCGCGAGGCGCGCATCGAGACGCTGCCCTCCGGCGCGAACGACCTGCGTCTCGGTCCGCTGCGTGTCGTCACCGGGCGCTCCGGGCACGTCGCGGGCGGCGTGTGGTGCCTCGCGGACGACGGCAGGCATCGCCTGGTCTACTGCGGCGACGTCGTGGCGGCGAGCCCGGTGTTCGCGATGGACGCGCT
>DAOMBL010000194.1:4549-6710 GCA_035427325.1 Casimicrobiaceae bacterium | reverse complement strand
GCGCTGGCGGTAGGGGAGGGAGGCGACGTGGAGGCCGCGGCGCGCTTAGCGGCGCTGGCCGCGGCGATCAAGTGCACGCGCGCCGGCGGGCGGGCGGGCTGCCCGACCCGCGCCGAGGTGGCCGCGTTCGCCGCGCGCGGATGAGCGGCGGGCGGGACGCCTTCTGCCAGAATCCTCGCTCGCCATGGCGAAGAACGACGCCCGTCTCCTGCCGCCGCCGCGCTCCCGGGCGTCCATGCGCCGCGCCTCGTGTCGCGTCTCGACAGCACGATGCCCCGACTCGTGAGGCTCGCGGCCGACCACGATCGCCATCTCGTCCTGACGCGCCGGAGCGGGCGCGAGTCCGGCGACATTCCGCCGGTCGCGGCCCGGCGCGATCCCCCGGACGCCAACGATCGCGACTTCTTCCGGCACCCTGGGCTGCACCGGGGTCGCGGCGTCGACGCCGGCGCGCGCGACCGCCGGAACGTCCAGCCATCCATGCATCGATTCGCGCCGGGTTTGACCCGGCTTAAAGCCCGGCGGTACCGTGCGGGCGCACACTGGCCAAATCTCCTTTTCGTCTGGAGTTCGCGATGACCTACCGCTCGATCTTCGTCCACGTCGACGATTCGCCGCAATCCGCGCAGCGGCTCGATGTGGCGGTGCGCCTCGCGCGACGCTACCCGGCCGAGGTCCTCGGCACCTACGTCGTGTCGACGCGCGACCTCGGCGTCACCGAGGCGGCGCTGATGCCGCCCGAGATCGTGCAGTCCCACCGGGCGACGGCACTGAAGGCTCAGGAGGACGCCGAGGCGAGGTTCCGCTCCGCGATCGCGTCGGGCGGCGTCGCCGCATCGACGTGGATGGCACCCGCCGGCGACGCGATCGAGGCTGCGGTGACCCGCGCACGCTACGCGGACCTCGCGATCGTCGGCCAGCCGGCGCCGAGGAGTCCGGATGCGGGATTCCAGACCGAACTCGCGAACGCGATCGTGATGGAGTCCGGCCGGCCGGCGCTCATGGTGCCCTACATCGGCGCCGGCGAGACGCTGGGAGAACGGGTGGTGATCGCGGGGAAGGATTCCGGCGAGTCCGCGCGAGCGGTCGCCGACGCACTGCCGTTCCTCAAGGACGCGCGGGAGGTCCTGGCGGTCGCGGTCACGCCGCGGGCCGATGAAACCGTGCAGGAGTACATCTCGGACAAGGCGGTCGAGGGCTTCCTTCGCCGCCACGGGGTCCACGCGACCGTGAAGCGGTCGACTGCGCAGGACATCGCCGCCGGCGAGTTTCTCCTGTCGCGCGCCGCGGACTTCGGCGCCGACCTGATCGTGATGGGCGGCTACAGCCGGCCGCGCCTGTCCCGCCTGATCTGGGGCGGCGTCACCGCGACGATGCTCGCGTCGATGACCGTGCCGGTGCTGATGGCGCACTGAACGGCGGGTTGCCTCGCCGCGCGGACTGAGGCGCGGCCGTACGGCGCGGCGAGCGCCGTGCCATGATTCGGGGCCCGACCGCGTTTGCACGCGCCGCCTGCCGCGCTGGTCCGGCGACGCCGGGTTCCGCGGCGACACCCTGCCCAATGAAGGAGAATCGTGATGCCGAAGGGTTATTGGATCGTCCGCGTCGACATCGAGGACCCCGAACGCTACAAGCAGTACGTCGCGGCGAACGCCCGGCCGTTCGCGCGCTACGGCGCGCGCTTCCTGGCGCGGGCGGGCCGGTTCGAGTGCCTCGAAGGTTCGAGCCGATCGCGCAACGTCGTCATCGAGTTCCCGAGCTACCAGGCGGCGCTCGATTGCTGGCGCTCGCCGGAGTATCAGGACGCGCTCAAACTGCGCCAACCTGTCTCCACGGCCGACCTGATCGTCGTCGAAGGATACGAAGGGCCCCAGCCGGCCCAGGGAAGCGCCGCGTAACCCCGGAGGCGCACGACCTCGGCTGAATCCGTTCAGCGGATGCGTATCGGGGTCGCTCCTCGGTCGCCCATCGGGACGCGTCGGGCGAGGTGCTGACCGCGTTGCGCGCCCGGGTCGTGGGGCCGCCGCGACCTGCGACGAGCGTCTCGGCTACCACCCCGTCGGGCTGAAGCCCGACCCACCGCAGAGAAGTTGTGGGTCGGCCTTCAGGCCGACATCAGATGACAGGAGACAGAGGACAGAGGACAGCCGCGCCGGCGATT
>DAOMBL010000194.1:3413-4449 GCA_035427325.1 Casimicrobiaceae bacterium | reverse complement strand
TCCCGGGCGGCGCATCGAGCGCCGGGATGCGTCGTCGGTGTCGGGCTGAAGCCCGACCCACAGCGAGGCGGACGGTGGGTCGGCCTTCAGGCCGACATCAGATGGCAGGAGTCAGAGGACAGAGGACAGCCGCGCCGGCGATTTCCCGGGCGGCGCATCGAGCGCCGGGATGCGTCGTCGGTGTCGGGCTGAAGCCCGTCCCACTCCGCGGGGTCGTCGCGCCGAGCCGTCGCATCGTGTCGGAATTCGCGCATCACCCGGCGATTTCCGACGCGGCACAATGCATCGCCACGCCATGCCGCGCGCGGCCGTGACGCCGGACGAAGGTGCCCGACCGCCGACGGGGCGTCGATCAGGGAGGTGCGGCGATCTCGCCGGCGACGAGCGTGTACGCCTGCCGGCAGACGCGCACCGCGATCTCCGGCGCAGCCGCGCCACGCGCGGCGAATTGCTCCGGAGCCAGTTCGCCGCGGACGAGCGCGGCGACCGCGTCGTGGTCGTACCCGGTCACCAGCAACGCCGAGTGCACCGTGGCATCGCGCCCGCGGATCGACTGCTCGGTCGTCATCGTGGCCGCGAGCGCGTTCCGGAACAGGCGGGCGCCGGCGAGTCCCGGGCGCTTCGGGAGTCGGGGAAGGATGTCGTCGGAGAGCCACCTTTCCACGCGGTCGTCCCCGGCCGCCGCGGGGGCGAACGTGATCGCCGCGAGCGAACTTCCCGTTCCGCATCCGCTGCTCGCCTGCAGCGTGCAGAGCGCGCGTCGCATCCCCCGGTAGTGACGCATCATCGCCGAGGTCCACGGCGTGGGGCGATCGAGCCGGGCCCGGTAGGCCGCCGAATCGAGCACCGCGAGCGAGGCGACCTCGTAGACGACGCAGTAGTGGGCGACCGCGTCCGCCGCATCGCGCGCGACCCAGCGCGTGCCGCGCCGGAAGCCGGGGATGCCGAGCCGCTCGGGCATGTGCTCGTGCGTGTGCCAGTCGTCGTGCTCGGCCGCGGCGTCGGCGGCGATGTCGAAGAGGAGGACCAGCGCGGC
>DAOMBL010000194.1:0-3403 GCA_035427325.1 Casimicrobiaceae bacterium | reverse complement strand
AGGTGCGATGATGGCGGGGGGCGGGGGGGTGGGAGGTGCGCGGTGCGGGGGGGTCACAGGCGGTGCGCGAGCGCGGCCGCCTCCTGCGTCGCATCGAGCGCGCTCCGCGGCTGCACGCAATCGCCGATGAGATACAGGTCGAGATCGGGCGCCCGCTCGCGCAGCGCGTCGGCGACGCCGGTGACCGGCACGAGCATCGTCGTCGCCACGACGAGGTCGATCCCGTCGACCCGCCAGCGCTTCGTCCCGTTCCACAGTTCGGCCGAGTCCTCGTCGAGCGCCTCCACCGTCGTGCCCAGGTGGATCTGCGCGCTGGGTTTGTCCTTCAGCGCGGCGATCTGGAAGCGGCGCGAGCGCGTCCCGATGTCGGCGACGAGCTCGCTGCCCGGCTCGACGAGGATCACTTCGGCTCCGCGTTCGGCGAGGACGCGCGCGACGCCGAAGCCCCGTATGTCCCCGCCGATGACGAGCGCGCGCCCGACATCGGCGCGCGGTCGCCGCAGGATCTCGTACGCATCGACGAGCGGGCTCTCCAAGAGCCCCGGGATGTTGGGGAGGCCCAGCGTCGAGCCGGTCGCGACGATCACGATGTCCGGGTTCTCGGCGAGGACGCGGTCGGCATCGGCGTCCACGCCCACGTGCAGCGCCACGCCTGCGCGCGCGACCGCGCCGGCGAGCCAGGCGATGTGCCCGGTGAATTCCTCGCGTCCGGGGACGAGTTTCGAGAGCGCCATCTGCCCGCCCGGCTCGCCGCGTTCGAAGAGGGTGACGGAATGCCCGCGCAGCGCGAGGATGCGCGCGGCTTCGAGCCCCGCCGGGCCGCCGCCGACGACCACGATGCGTTTCGGCGCCGCCGCCGGCCGGATCGCGTATTCGCGCTCGAAGCCCGTCGTGGTGTTGACGAGGCACACGATCGGCTGGCCACGCGAGTGCATGTCGCTGCACCCCTGGTTGCAGGCGATGCAGGTGCAGATCTCGGCAACGCGGCCGCTGCGCGCCTTGTTCGCGAACTCGGGATCGGCGTGCAGCGCGCGGCCCATCGTCACGAAGTCGGTCGTCCCCGATTCGATGAGGTGCTCGGCCACGCTCGGATCGGTGATGCGGCCCGACACGCTCACGGGAACCGGGCTGTGCTTGCGCACTTCGTGCGCGAGATGCGCGAGCACGCCCTGCGGCATCTCCATCGGCTGCGTGATCCACCAGTTGGTCTCGTACATGCCGGCGGAGACGTCGATGCGGTCGACCCCGGCCGCGGCGAGGCGCGGTGCGGCGGCGCAGACGTCGGAGAGCGTCAATCCATTTTCCTGGTATTCGTCGCCGCTGATGCGAAACACGATCGGCAGTTCGCCGCCGGATCCCGCACGCACCGCCGCGATCACCTCGAGCGCGAAGCGCAGGCGGCCGTCGAGGTCGCCTCCGTACCCGTCGTCACGCTTGTTGCACCACGGCGAGAGGAACTGGGCGATGAGGTAGCCGTGCGCACCGTGCAGGCCGATGAAATCGCTTCCCGCCTCGGCGGCACGGCGCGCGGCATCGCCGAAACGCTGCACGATGAGCGCGATCTCCTCGTGCGTCAGCGCGTGCGGTGCGTACCCGCCCGCGCCTGCGTACGGAACCACCGACGGCGCGAACGATTCGAGGCCGCTCACCCACGGCTGCACGACGCGACCGCCGTAGTGGAGCTCGGGTCCGATGACGCCGCCCTCGCGGTGCACGGCGGCCACGAGCCGCGCGAAGTCGGGAACGAGGTCGTCCGAGTAGAGCCCCATCTGGTGCTTGCGCCCGCGACCGCGCGGATCGACGTAGGTCGCCTCGGTGTACTGCAACCCGGTGCCGCCACGGGCGCGAGCGACCATGTAGTCGACGTAGCGCTGCGTCACCCTTCCCTCCGCCGTGCAGTAATTGCGCTCCATCGGCGAGGCGATGATCCGGTTCTTCACCTCCAGCATGCCGATGCGCCCGGGTTGGAAGAGGTGGGGGAAGCGCATGGGGAAGTCCTCTCCTTCGATGGATCGCCTCGGCGCACGCCGATTCCCCGGTGCGGTGCCCGCCTGCACCGTCGCGAGGCTGCAACGCGACGCCGGAGCGGAGCCGGACGGGGGTCCCGACGAGGAGGGCCCCGCGCTCGATGAGCGCCGCCTGGCCGACGGCGGCAGTGCTCGTTGCCGGTGATCCTCCCCAACGCGGCCCGAACCGGAAGTCGAAAGGTGGCTCGTTCGCGAGCCCGCGCTTGCGCGCGAGCCCGTCCGGCGGTCAATATACCCGGACGTGCCACACCGACCCTGTCCGAGGTTGCCTCGGGGGCGCCATCGATCCCGGGCCGGTTCGACATCGCCTCTGCCCGGATGACACCTTTGCGATTGCCGCGGATGTTCGGATCCAACGGATGAACCGGCGGCGCTGGTGGAAGGATCATCGAGCATGAAGGTGCTCGTCACCGGCGCCACAGGTGGCATCGGCCGCGCGGTCTGTTTCGCGTTCCAGGCCGCGGCGAAGGCGCGCGGGCAGCAGCTCGTGCTCGCCGCGGCGGCGTCGAGGCCGGGGCCGGCGCTCGATGCGCTCACCGACGAACTCGCGGCGCAGGGAGCGCAGGTCGTTCCGTTGCACGCCGACCTCGCCGAACCGGCGGCCTGCACCCGGCTGGCGGCCGAAGCGGTCGAACGCTGCGACGGCCTCGACGTCCTCGTCTCGAACGCCGGCATCGTGCGCGGCGCACCGCTTGCCACGCTCGAGGTCGATGACTGGGACACGGTGTTCGCCCTCGACGTGCGCGCCACCTGGCTGCTCGCGCGGGGCGCCCATGCGGCGCTCGCGCGAAGCCGCGGGGCGATCGTCGCGGTGGCGTCCGTGGCCTCGCTCCATCCGTTTCCGGGGCTCGGCGCCTACTCGCCGGCCAAGGCGGCGCTCGGCATGCTCTGTCGGCAGCTCGCACAGGAGTGGGCCGGAGACGGAATCCGCGTCAACACGGTCTCGCCGGGGCTGATCCGCACCCCGTTGACGGAACCGATCTATCGCAACGAGGCGTTCCTGCGCCGGCGCGAGGAGGCCGTGCCGCTCGGACGCATCGGAACCCCCGAGGACGTCGCCCGCGCGGTCGTGCATCTCGCGGGGCAGGATGCCGGGTATGTCACTGGCGTCGACCTGCGCGTCGACGGCGGCTTGGGTGATCACGTTCTCGCCACGATCCCCGGCGTGCCGCGCTCGCCCGCGCCGAGATGACCGCCTGCCACGTCCGCCCGGGTGACGACACGCCGATGCGGCGGGAGACGCTCGACCGGATGCGCGGCAACGGTGTCGGGGTATTCGGCTCCGGCGTGATTCGCCTGAAGGCGGGCGTCGATATCGCGGCCGTGCTCGGAGCACGCAACGCGGTCGTCAACGGAGACGATCCGGACGCGGGCCG
>DAOMBL010000193.1:0-6719 GCA_035427325.1 Casimicrobiaceae bacterium | reverse complement strand
CAGGATGGCCGACAGCACCAAGTCGATGCGCAAGAGCATCATCGACCGGGACATCATGCCGGTGTTCCGGAACCGGCTGATGGCCGAGATCGGCCCGGAGGACCTGCGCAACCTGTGCGCCAAGGTCAAGGCACGGGGCGCGCCGGCGACCGCAGTGCACGTGCGCGACATCGTCAAGCAGGTGTTCGGTTTCGCGGCGCTGCACGGCGACAAGGCGCCGAATCCCGCGGACGAAGTCGGCCCGTCATCGATCGCCACCTTCGTGGCCAAGGATCGTGCGCTGTCGCCGTCCGAGATCCGCGTCATGCACCGGGTGCTGGACGCCACCGCGACCCTGCCGACCATCCGCCTGGCGCTGCGCATGATCCTGCTGACGCTCGTGCGCAAGAGCGAGCTGATCGAAGCCACCTGGGACGAGGTCGACTTCGAGAACGCAGTCTGGACGATTCCGAAGAGCCGCATGAAGGCCGGCAAGCCCCACAACGTCTATCTGTCGCAGCAGGCGCTCGACATCATGGTGGCGCTGCGCACTTGTGCGAGCGGCTCGAAGTTCCTGCTGCCCTCGCGCTACGACGCCGATCGCTGCATGTCGAAGGCGACCCTGAACCGGGTCACCCAGACCGTCGCGGAGCGAGCCAAGGAAGCGAAACTCCCGCTGGAGCCCTTCACCGTGCATGACCTGCGGCGCACCGGCTCCACAATCTTGAACGAGCTCGGCTTCAACAGCGACTGGATCGAGAAGTGCCTGGCCCACGAAGACGGCCGCTCATCGAGGGGCGTCTACAACAAGGCGGAGTACGCAGAACAGCGGCGTCACATGCTGCAGGAATGGGCGGACATGATCGATGCCTGGGTGGCTGGGAAGTCGCATACACCTACGCTGCTGCCGCCGACCATGAAGGTGGTGACGACGGCGGCGCCGATATGAGTGGTTTCGACGCCGCTCTATGGAGCGGAAGCTGCTACGGTGCGTTTCCGGCGCGCACGGCTTTGTCGAATGTCGTCAGAGGCAATCGGGTCGACGTCGGCAGGGCTGCCCGAACGTCGGGTCACCGTCGTGAACCGGTCCTTCAGTCGCGGGGATCGTAGACCCGCCTTCGACCCAATCCCGACGTGGGACGGAGCCGGAAGCGGCCATTGAAATCGAGGAAAGTTGACGTTGAGTCCACAGAAACATGCCGACAACGCCGACGGCGGTCGGCCACGATGATGCTGGCGACGATGGCCACGGCAATGACTGATGCGGCGTGCATGCTCGCCCGGCGTTGTCGGACGCCGGTTGACCCAGGCGCGTGCCTACTTGCGTGCCGCGCGCTGGGCAAAGAACCGCTGCATCGCGGCGAAAGCCTGCCCCGCGCGCTCGCGTACCGACCGATCGACGTCGATGGCGCGCGGCACTTCGAGGCTGAGCGGCACGTCCGCGGGCAGCGCGTCGAGCAAATCCTGCAGCGGGAGCGTGCCATCCCCGGGAAATAGGCGGCCATTGCGCGCCTCGGCCAACAACTGGTCCGTCGTCGTCGGCATTTGCGCCGAGGCGTCACAAAGCTGGACATAGCCAACGGCTCCGGCCGGCAAAGCGGCAACGTCAGCCGTCGTGTCGCCGCAGCGGCTCACGTGCAGGCAGTCCAGGCACAGGAAGGCGTTGGGTTGCGATGCGCCGGCTACAAACGCCGCCGCTTGCGCAAGCGAGCGCAGGCTGCGCCATCTCATGTACTCCACGGCGATGGCCAATTGTCGAACGCGGGCCATTTCACACAGCAGCGCGAAACGTGCCTGCGCTCGCGCAAGGTCGGGATCCTCGACGACGACCTGCACGACCGAGGCGCCGAGTTGCGCAGCAACTTCGACCGTTCGCGCCAGCGCAGGCACGTCGGTGTCGGCGGCCAGGGTGATCGCGTCGACGTCATAGATTTCGACGCCGGTCGCCTGCAAGGCACGTTCGATCCCGCGCTGCAGCACGATGTCGCTGACGATGTCGTGCAAGAGTGCGAGTCCTCGCGGGGCGACAAGGCGCAGCCCAACCGTCGCGAATCCGGCATCAGCTGCCGCCTCGATCTGCTCGACCGGATGTGCGCCAACCACCGAGAGGTACGCCAAGCCGAGCGGGGGCAACGTGGCCGCCCTGGGCGCGGTCCCTGCTCTGTTCATCTCAGTAGGTGGCGCGGCCACCGGATGCGTCGAACACGGCACCGGTCGAGAACGAGCATTCTTCCGACGCCAGCCAGTTGACAAGGTTCGCCACTTCCTCGGCGCGTCCAAGCCGCCCCATCGGGATCTTGGCGATGACTTTCGCCTTGAACTCGGGCGTCAGCTGCGCCAGTATGTCCGTGTCGATGGCAGCTGGCGCCACACAGTTCACGCGGATGTTGGTCAATGCCAACTCCTTCCCGAGCGCCTTGGTAAGTGCGATCACGCCGGCCTTCGCGGCCGCGTAGCAACTGGCCTCCGCGTTGCCTTCCTTGCCGCCGATTGAGCTCATGTTCACCACGCGGCCGTAGCCGGACTGTTGCATGACTTTGATCACCGCGCGACAACAGTGGAACACCCCGTCCAAGTTGAGCGCCACCGTTCTGCGCCAACCGTCCAGCGGGTAGTCCACCAGCGGTGCGATCGGCCCATTGTTGCCCGCCGAATTAATTAGGATGTCGATGCGGCCGAAATCCTCCACCGTCCGCAGCGCAGCCTGTTCAACTGCGGCGTAATCGGTGACATCGACAAGATATGCACGCGCACCGGGCAAGGTCGCGGCCAAGCGCTCAGCGCGGCTCAGGTCGATGTCCCACAATGCGCTCCTGATCCCGGCACGCGCCATTCGCTCGGCGATCGCGAATCCCAGCCCCCCGGCGCCGCCCGTGACGACGGCTACGCGCCCCGCTTCCGGTTCAACTCCCTGCGGAACTTGCATCGGCAACTCCAGCCAATAACAATCTGCGTCGGACCCACGGCTCGCCAACTGCGGAGAGTGCGATGCCGATCGCCTTTCACCTCGTCACGGGGCGACAGCCGGCAGCGTCAGGCGCCCGCTGCTCTCCAGGTGCAGCCGACCCGCGGCATCGACTCAGGCGGCAGTCAACTGGTCGTTCGCGGTCAACACTGCCGCTAGACGATAGGTGCCCGAAACGAATGGAGCGTCGGCGGCACCCTGCGCGCGCAGTCTCTCCCGCTTCAATTCTCCCGCCAGCAATCCGGCGATCTCGTTGGCGTCGAAGCCGGTTGCCAGGAGCGTAAAGCGCAGGTCGGCGTCGTTGCCGCGAATCCGCTGCTCGGTAGTCATCGCCGCCGGCACCGCGGACTCCAGAAGATGCGCGGCGATGACCCCTCGTTGCGCGGCGATGCGCGGCAGGACATCGCAGGCAAGCAGTTGCCGGAGGCGTTCGTCTTGCCCCTCGGCCGCGGCAGTCCGCACGAGTACGGCGCTTCCGCCGAGTCCCTGCCCGACGCTCGCCGTTACGCGACAGAGACTCCGCGCCATGTCTCGATAGCACTTCATCATCTTCGCCGTCCACGGCGTCGGCTGATTCAGTCGCTGCAGGTACGCCGCCGAATTCAGCACGTCGGTGCCGGCCACCTCGTATAGCACGAGGTACCCCGGACTGCCGCCCACGCTGCGCCAACGGCTGCCGCGAAGGAAACCGGGGACCGACAGCCGCTCCGGCATGTGTTCACGCGAGTGCCAATCGTCATGTTCATCGATGGCGGAGGGCTCTATATCGAACGAGATGACAACTGCGGCGGGTCCGAGCAACGGCATGGCATGTACTCTTTTGTCGACTTCGATCAGGCGCGCGCGACGCGGTCACCGGGCACGACCTGCATGCCGCGTCGCACCGCGGAGCGGAACGACACGCTCATGAGCAGTACATGCTCGTCGATGACCTCCTCGGCCCGTAGCAGGTCGCCCTTCTCAAATGCATTCGCGATGGCCCGGTGCGCGGCCGTCGATCTGCCGCGCGGCTCGTTTGCGCCAACCAGGTTGTGCGAGCGCAAGGCGCCGACACGACCAGACACAAGCTTGTACGCCTCGATCAAGTACGCATTGGCGCTGTTCTCGATTATCGACTGGTGAAACCTCGTGTCAGCGGACGAATACGCTCGCGGGTCGTCGACCTCAGTCGCCGCGTTCATCGCGGCAAGCGCTTGGTGCATTTGCGTCAGCGTTTTATTGAAACGACGCGCGTGGGCGAGGCGCAGCGCCGCCACCTCCAATAGGCGACGGAATTCGCAGGGCTCGGCCACGTCTTCCTCCGAAGGCAGGAACACGTAGCTACCTGATTGCGGCCGGATCACGATCAGCCCCTGGCGCTGCAGGGACGTCAACGCCTCACGCACCGTGGTCCGACTCACGCCGTAGTTCGCAGCCAACCGGATTTCCGACAGCGCCTCGCCAAGTTGATACTCACCGTCGACGATCGACTGGCGCAGCGCCTCGGTGACCCGCGCGGTGAGGTTGTCGCTTGCCGGCACCGCGTCGCCGGCAGGCGAGTCCTCGCGCGCCCTGACATTGCGGTGCAGTGAGGTTCGCTGCAACGGGTTGCCCATGCGCAAGCCCTAGAGCCGGTGCGCCAGCGCCGCGGCCTCGTGCATCGCTTCCAGCGCGGTGCGCGGCTGCACACAGTCGCCAATCATGTAGATGCGTGGTGCGTCGGCGCGCTCAAAGAGTTCGTCGGAGCAGTCGGTCACCGGAAGCAGCCGGCGCGTCGGCACAACCACGTCGATATCCTCGACGGTCCAGCGTGCGCTGTCGTTCCAAAGAGTCGCGCTGTGTTCGCCGAGAGACTCCACCGCCGTGCCCAAATGCACCTCGACACGCTGCGACTCGTCGAGGCCCTCGTTCTGAAAGCGGCGTGAGCGACTGGCAATGTCCGTCATGAGTTCCTTGCCCTGTTCGGTGAGGATCACATGTGCGCCCTTCTTCGCCAGCAGCCGTGCGATGCCAACGCCGCGGATGCCGCCGCCGATCACCAGCGCCTTCTTGATGCCGCCGATCGGCCGGCGAATGATGTCGTACGGATTGACCACGGGACTGTCGAGCAGGCCGGGGATCGGCGGTAGGCCGGGCGCGGAGCCCGTGGCCACGATCACGGCGTCGGCGTGCTCCGCCAGCACGAGGTCCGCCGTCGCCTCGGTGCCGGTTCGGATCTTGACACCGGCGCGGGTTACCGCAGCTGTCAACCACGTTACGTGCCCGGCGAATTCTTCCCGTCCGGGCAGGTATCGGTTCAACGACAATTGTCCCCCAAGTTCCTCATCGCGCTCGAAAAGCGTCACCTCTGCGCCGCGCAGCGCCAATATGCGCGCCGACTCGAGTCCGGCGGGCCCCCCGCCGATCACCACCACCTTCTTGACCGCCGATACCGGCGTGATCGCGCGTTCGCGCTCGTAGCCGGTGTTTGTATTCACCAGGCAGATGATCGGCAGCCCGCGCGCGTGCATGTCGCTGCAGCCCTGGTTGCAGGCGATGCACGTACAGATTTCGTCGAGGCGCCCGGCGCGCGCCTTGTTCGGGAACTCCGGGTCGGCGTGCAGGGCGCGCCCCATCGTGACGAAGTCGGAACAGCCCGACTCGATAACATGCTCGGCCACGCTTGGATCGGTCAACCGTCCCGACACGCTGACCGGAATCTGCACATGGGGGCGCACAATTTTCGCCGAATAGGAAAGCACACCCTGCGGCATTTCCATCGGCTGCGTGATCCACCAGTTGGTCTCATACATTCCCGCCGAAATGTCGAGCAGGTTCACGCCGGCCGCCTGAAGCCGTGGCGCGAAAACGCAGACGTCTTCCAGCGTGGTGCCGCCGAGGGGTTGGTGCTCGTCGCCGCTGACGCGGTAGACGATCGGTACGTCCGCTCCGACCTGCTTTCGCACCGCGGCCACGACGTCGAGCGGCAGCCGCATGCGGCGCTCCAGGTCGCCGCCATACTCGTCGTCGCGCTTGTTGGCGAACGGCGACAGAAATGCGCTCAAAAGGTAGCCGTGCGCTCCGTGCAGGCCGACGAAGTCGCAGCCCGCCTCCACCGCGCGGCGCGCCGCCGCCGCAAAACATTCGATCACGTAGAGGATCTCGTCGCGGCTCATCGTGTGCGGCACGAAGGGCGCGGCCCCTACGTAGGCCACATCGGACGGGCCCCACGACTGCAGCCCGGAGACTTCCGGGTTGACCACGCGGCCGCCGAAGTGCAGTTCGGGTCCGATCCGCGCACCGTGCTTGCGAACCGCGGTGACCAGCTTGCGGAACTGCGGGATCAGATCGTCGTCGTAGAGGCCCATCTGAAGTTCGCGCCCCTTGCCGCGCGAATCGACGTAGGTCGCCTCCGTGTACATCATCCCCACCCCGCCCTTGGACCGCGCTTCCATGTAGTCGATGTACCGCTGCGTGACCCGGCCTTCAGCGGTGCAGTAGTTGCGCTCCATTGGCGAAGCAATGATGCGATTGCGGACCTCCATCGATCCGACGCGGCCTGGCTGGAACAGATGCGGAAATTTCATGGTTGCATCTCTCACTTGACGGTTGACGGCAATCGCTCGACGCGAGCGACGTCCACGAATCTGCGCGCAAAGCTTGAGCGCTGTCTTCAGCAAGCGGCGGCCTGCGGCGTCGCGCGGCTTGCCGGACCACTCGTGCGGACTGCGCCGGATGCGCGCCTCACTGCGGCTTCCCGGGAACGGTCCCCAGCAGGCGGTCACACACTCCGCCGTCCATCCGCAGGTCGATACCG
>DAOMBL010000192.1:0-6722 GCA_035427325.1 Casimicrobiaceae bacterium | reverse complement strand
CCACGAGCGCATCGACGTACGCGTCCTCCGGCGGGGCGCCCCCGCCGCGCCACTCGTGCGAGTTGAAGTCGCAGTACGGGCACTTCCGCAGGCACCACGGCAGGTGCACGTACAGCGACAGCGGCGGGAGCGCCCGGAACGTCGGCGACGAGCGCGGCGCCGGCGCGACCGCCGGGGTCATCGCGTCAGCCCTCGTCGGAAGCGCCCGTGAGCAGCGCGCGGGCGCGATCGAGCACGTCGGGCGGGAACGCGCGGGAACGCCGCTCCGAGGCATCGAGGCAGACGACGGTGAAGGTGCTGGTGGCCGCGACCTCGCCTGTCTCGCCGTTCACCATCTCGTGCACGAACTTCAGCACCTTGTCGCGCACCTCGAGCATCGACGTGTGGACGACGACGACGTCGCCGCCGAGGAGTTCCTTGCGGTACGCGATGTCCTGCTGGACCGCGGCCATGTGGATCTCGCCCGCGCGAAGCCGCGACGGCCGGATCCCGAGCATCGCGTAGAACTGCCAGCAGGCTTCCTCGAAGCGCTCGCCGTACGCGCGCACGTTGACGTGGCCCATGTGGTCGCACTGCCACCGGTGCACGGTCCCGCGCGCGGTTTCCACGCGCCGGCTCATCGGGTCGCCGCTCCCGGAACGAGTTCGCGCTCGACGAGCCTCGCGATCAGCTCGCGCATCGCCTTCCCCCGGTGGGACAGGGCGTTCTTGCGCTCGAGCGGCAGCTCGGCGCCGGTGAGCCCCGAATCGAGGTCCTCGAAATGCGGGTCGTAGCCGAAACCGCCACTCCCGCGCGGCGCGTCGATCACGCGCCCGTGCCAGCGACCCTCGGCGATCACCGGCTCGGGGTCGTCCGCGCGCTCGACCAGCACCAGCACGCAGGCGTAGTGCGCGCGCCGGTCGGCGACGCCGGCGAGCGCGGACACGAGCTTCGCGTTGTTGCGCGCGTCGGACTTCGGCTCGCCGGCGTAGCGCGCGCTCTGCACGCCCGGGGCGCCTGCGAGGGCGGTGACGCAGATGCCGGAATCGTCGGCGAGCGCGGGCAGCCGCGCGCGACCGCTCGCGTGGCGCGCCTTCGCGAGCGCGTTCTCGACGAAGGTCGGGTGCGGCTCGTCGGCCTCCGGTATCCCGAGTTCGGCCTGCGCGACGACCTCGATCCGGTGCGGCGCGAGCAGGCGCCGGAACTCGCGCAGCTTGCCTTCGTTGTTCGACGCGAGCACGAGGCGTTCGATCACGGTGCCGCGTCCGTCCGTCCGAGCGCCTCGCGCTGCGCGTCGACGAGCCGGGCGATCCCGTCGCGCGCGAGATCGAGCAGCGCGTCGAACTGCACCCGGCTGAAAGGAGCGCCCTCCGCGGTGCCCTGCAATTCGACGAATCCACCCGCGCCGGTCATCACGACGTTCATGTCGGTGTCGCAGGAGGAGTCCTCGGCGTAGTCGAGGTCGAGCATCGCCACGCCGCCGACGATGCCGACCGACACCGCCGCGACGTGGTCGCGAAGCGGCTCGCCGTCGACGAGGCCGCGTGCCCGGAGGCTCTCGACCGCGTCGGCGACCGCGATCCACGCCCCGGTGATCGACGCGCAGCGCGTGCCGCCGTCGGCCTGCAGGACGTCGCAGTCGATGCGGATCGTGCGCTCGCCCAGCGCGGGAAGGTCCGCGACCGCGCGGAGCGAGCGGCCGACGAGACGCTGGATCTCGTGCGTGCGTCCGGACTGCGCGCCCTCCGCCGCCTCGCGCCGCGTGCGCGTGTGGGTCGAGCGCGGCAGCATCCCGTACTCGGCCGTGATCCAGCCCTGCCCCTTGCCCTTCAGGAACGCCGGCACGCCCTCCTCGACGCTCGCGGTGACGAGCACGCGCGTGTCGCCCGCCGACACGAGCACCGACCCCTCGGCGTACCTGGTGAAGCCGCGCTCGAAGGCGAGCGGGCGCAACTGGTCGGGGCGGCGGTTCTGGCTGCGCATCGGAGGATCCCGGCTAGGCTCGACGTGGCGGCGGCGCGCGGAGCAGTGCGTACCCTTTCCCCCGGATGGGCGTAGGGGCAACGCACGCCGAACCCGGCGCGCCTGCGCCAGGAACGAATTATCGCCCGCGCGCGGCGGCGAAGCGAGCGAGTTCGTCGTCCAGCGTCCGGACCGGACGCCACCCGGTCGCCGCGCGGAACGAGGCGTCGTCGACCTCGAGCGACCCCGTCACCCGGTCGACCGACGCGCTCCGCCCCGACAGCCGGCCGGCGAGCCGCAGCAGCGGCACCGGCACGTAGCCGAGCGGAACCGGGACGCCCAGCGCCCGGGCGATCGAGCGCACCAGCGCGGGCGTCGACACCGGTTCGTCCTCCGCGACGAAGTGCACGCCCGCGGGCGGCGGCACGGCGTCGAGCGCGAAGGCGAACGCATCGCACAGGTTGGAGAGTCCGATCACGCTGCGACGATTGTCGATCGCGCCGAAGGGGAGCGTGCGGCGCGCGACGATCGCGTCGGCGAGGCGCGCGAGATTGCCGCGCGCGTGCGGGCCGACGACGAGAGGCAGGCGCAGCACGACGACCGCCATCGACGAACGCTCCGAGGCGTCCGCGAGCGCGACTTCGGCATCGCGCTTGCCGCGTGCGTAGGCGTCGGCGGGCGCGGGCGGATCGTCGGGCCGGAACGGCCGGCCGAGGCGCGTGGCCTCGCCGTTCACCTTGACGCTGCTCGCCAGCACGAAGCGGCGCACGCCGGCGTCGACCGCCGCGCGCGCGATGCGCGAGGTCGCCTCGACCGTCATCGCGTGATGCAGGCGCTCGAGATCGGGCCCGCGTTCGTCCATCCGGTGCGCGCGTGCGGCGAGGTGCACCACCGCGTCCGCACCGGCGAACGCGCCGGCGAGCGCGGCGGGCGACGCCTCCTCGAGCGCGCCGAGCGCAATCGCCCCCTCCGGCGCGCCTCGACTCTCGCGGACGATCGCGCGCACCTCGCGACGGTCGGCGCGCAGGCGCGCGACGAGCGCGCGCCCGACAAACCCTGCGGCGCCGGTCACGACGACGACCCGGGAAGGCGATGGAGACGTTACCACCATTTCCAGCCGTGCTTGCGGTAGTAGCGCCACCCGCCGCGCACGAAGTGGCCGACGTGCCGCAGGCCCTTGCGCGCCGCGGCACCCCCATGGTGGACGACCTCGAACGACGGCACGTACGCGGTTCGGGCGACCCGGTTGAGCCGCATCGTCCAGTCGTAGTCCTCGAAGTACAGGAAGAACGCGGGATCGAAGCCCCCGGTCTGGTCGACCGCCTTGCGCCGCACCAGCATGCAGGCGCCCGACATCGCCGCGACGTCGACGATCTCGCGCGCCGGATCGGGATCGACGACGTCGCGCATCTCGTAGCGGTCCAGGCGGCGGCGGAAGAGCACGCGACCGATTCCCGGGAGAAAGCCGCGCAGCGCGAGGTCGAGCACGGCCGGCTTGCGCTTGACGAGGTAGTCGCGCGTGCCGTCGCGGCGCCGCACGAGCGGGGCGATCGCGCCGACGTCGGGATGCGCGTTCATCCAGCGCACTGCGTTCGTGATCGCCTCGGGGGAGAGTTCGACGTCGGGGTTGAGGACGAGGTGGTAGTCGGCGCCGCTGCCGTGCAGCACGAGGTTGTGGGCGGCGCCGTAGCCGATGTTCGCGTGGCCGTGCAGGTAGCTCATCTGCACGCCCGAGTCGGCGAACCGCGCCTTGCCGAGGTCGACGACCTTCGCGGCGACGGCGCGGTCCTCGCTGTTGTCGACGAGCGCGACGTTCACCGTGCGCACGACGCCCGACTCGCGCGCCGCGCCCACCGACACCGCGAGCTTGCGCAGGAACCGGTCGAGCAGGTGGAGGTCGGGCCGGTACGTGACGATCGACACCTGCAGCGACGAAGGGACGACGGTCTCGTAGACCAGCGGGACGCCGCCGTCGTCGGCGGTGGGAGTGGACACGGAGCGGTCGGTCGCGGCGGCGGCGCGCCGCCCGGGAGCGAAGATGGGTGCGCTAGAATCGTTGCATTCCCCCGAGTCGTCAACTTCCCCGCCGCGCCGGGGCGAGCGACGCGCGCATGACCCGGAACGACCGCCGATACCCCGTCCGTGCGCTCCTGCCGTTCGCGCACGCGCTCTTCGCGCGCGCGGGCATGGGCGACGACATCGCCCGGGACGTCGCGGCGGTGCTGGTCGACGGCGATCTCCTCGGCCACACGACGCACGGGCTCGCGCTCGCGGCGCCCTACCTCGACGAACTCGCGCGCGGGACGATGGCGAAGACGGGCGAGCCGCAGGTCCTGCGGACGCTACCCGCCGCGCAGACCTGGGACGGCGGCCGCCTGCCCGGCCCGTGGCTCACGCTGCGCGCGCTCGACGCGGCGATGGCGATGGCCTCGCGCGAGGGCACCGGCACGGTCGTCGTCCGACGTTCGCACCACATCGCGTGTCTCGCGGCGTACCTGAAGCGCGCGACCGACCGCGCGATGATGGCGATCGTCACGAGTTCCGATCCGGTCGCGGCGAGCGTCGCGCCGTTCGGGGGCGTGAGCCCGGTGTTCACGCCCAATCCGATCGCGGCGGGCATCCCGACCTCGGGCGATCCGATCCTGCTCGACGTGTCGGCGAGCCTCACGACCAACGGGCTGACCGCGCGGTTGCACCGGGCGGGCGAGCGGCTGCCGCACGCGTGGGTGCAGGACGCGCAGGGCAACCCGACCGACGATCCGCGCGTGCTGTTCGAGGAGCCGAAGGGCACGCTGCTGCCGCTCGGCGGCCTCGACGCCGGGCACAAGGGCTACGGCCTCGCGCTCCTCGTCGAGGCGATGACCGCGGCGCTGACCGGGTTCGGCCGCGCGGACCCGAAGGAAGGCTGGGGGGCAACCGTGTTCGTGCAGGTGCTCGATCCGGCAGCGTTCGGCGGCCTCGATGCGTTCCGCCGCCAGACCGACTGGCTGGTCGACGCCTGCCGCGGAGCGACGCCGCGACCGGGCGTCGCGCGCGTGCGTCTGCCGGGCGAGCGCGGGCTCGCCCTGAAGCGCGAACAGCACGAACTCGGCGTCGCGCTCCATCCGACGATCCTGCCCGCGCTCGAACCGTGGGCGGCGAAGTTCGGCGTGGCGATGCCCGAGCCGGCGTAGCGGCGCGGCCTGCGCGAGGCGCGGCTCAGGCGAGCACGGACAGCGCCGGCACGACCAGCATCACGGCCACCGCGACCCAGGCCCACAGCGCCGGGTCGGCGGGGTCGAACCATCGGGCCGAGTTGCCGCGGGTGCGGCGGCGAGCGGAAGAGGACTGCGGGGTTGCCATGCCCCGATTCTCCGGCCGGCGACTGACCGATCGGGCACCGATCGGAAACGCGCGGACCCGGATCAGCGGATGCGCCGACCCGCGACGACCCGGGGGATGCCGGCCAGGTCCCGGCGGACCGCGATCGTCTCGAAGCCGGCCTGCTCGAAGAGCGCGCGGACCGCCTCGGACTGGTCGTGCCCGTGCTCGACCGCGAGCCATCCGCCGCTTGCGAGCCACCGGCCTGCGCCCGCGACGATCGTCCGCAGGGCGTCGAGGCCGTCGCCTCCGGGCGTGAGCGCGCGCTGCGGCTCGTGCGGAAGGCCTCCCCGCCGGAGGTGCGGATCGTCCTCCGCGACGTAGGGCGGATTCGCCGCGATCGCGTCGAACGCGGGCGAGCCGTCCGGCAGCGCGTCGTACCAGTCGCCCGCGGCGAACGTCACGTTGGCGAGCCGAAGCCGCGACGCGTTGCCGCGCGCGACGTCGAGCGAAGCCTCCGAAACGTCGGTCGCCATCACCTCCGCGAGCGGGCGGTGCGAGGCGATCGCCAGCGCGATCGCACCCGAGCCGGTCCCGAGGTCCGCGACGCGGGTCGGGCGTTCGGCGGGCAGGCGCTCCAGCACGACTTCGACGAGCGTCTCGGTCTCGGGCCTCGGCACGAGCACCGCGGGCGTCACCGCGAGGTCGAGACCGTAGAACTCGCGCCGGCCGGTGAGGTAGGCGACCGGCTCGCCGTCGCGACAGCGCTTCGCGAGCGCGAAGAACGCGTCGGCGGACGCGCGCGCGAGTTCGTCGGTCGCGTGCCCGACGAGCCACGCGCGGTCGACGCCCAGCACGTGCGCGAGCAGCACCTGCGCGTCGACGGGCACGAGGCCCGAGCGCGCCATCGCGGCCGACACCGAGCAACCTGCGGTTCCGGGGGCCTGCCGGGCGCCGGAGGTCATGCGTAGACGGCGAAGAGCCGCAGCCGCTTGTCGTAGTAGTGCCCGTACCCCTCGTCGACCATGCCGATCTTCGCGAGCACGCGCTGCGAGGCGAAATTGCGCGGATGCGTGACGCCGATGATGCGCGAGAGCCCGACGTCGTCGAATCCGTAGTCGCGCAGCGCCGCCGCGCCTTCAGTGGCGAAACCCTGTCCCCAGGCTTCCGGCACGAGCCGGTAGCCGATCTCGACGTCGCAGGACCGGCCGGCGTACTTGAGCGAGAACCACCCGATGAACGCGCCGGTGTCGCGCCGCGACGCGCGCCAGATCCCGAGGTCCGCGTACAGACGCGAGTAGCGCATCGCGCGCGGGAAGATCGCCAGCGACTCCTCGCGCGAGTGGACGCGGCCGGTCCCGATGAGCTTCATCCCGCGCCGGTCGCCGTCGAGGCGCACGACATTCTCGACGTCCTCGGCCACGAATTCGCGCAGGCCGATGCGCAGCGTCTGCAGCCACGGAAAAGCAGGGTCAGACTCG
>DAOMBL010000191.1:0-6737 GCA_035427325.1 Casimicrobiaceae bacterium | reverse complement strand
ATCCGGCGACACGGTCGAGCGATTGGGCATCGAGCGCACCTGGAGTGCGGTCGCGCGCGCCGACCTCGCGCTCGTGCTCGTCGATGCGCGCGAGGCGGGCGACGGCCTCCACGACGAGGATCGGGCGATCCTCGCGCGCCTGCCGTCAGCGCTCCCCCGCATCGTCGTGCACAACAAGATCGACCCCGCCGGCGGCGCGCCGCGGTCAGCGACAGCCGAAGGCGCGGTTCGCGCGCAGGTGTGGCTCTCCGCCCGCACGCTCGCGGGCATCGACCTCCTCGAGCGCGAGGTGCTCGCCGTCGCGGGCGTCGCGGGCGCGGACGAGGACGCCTTCATCGCCCGCGCGCGCCACGTCGAGGCGCTGCGCGCCGCGGCCGCGCATCTCGCCGCGGCCGCACAACACCTGCGGGCGAGCGCGCCGCCGCTCGAACTCTATGCCGAGGAGCTGCGCGGGGCGCAGCAGGCGCTCGCGGCGATCACCGGGGAGTTCACTTCGGATGACCTGCTGGGGGTCATCTTCGGGAGGTTTTGCATCGGGAAGTGAACGCGCCGATCGGCGCTCATCGAGACGGCTGTCTACTCCGCCGCGGCCTCGGAATAGGTGATCCCGAACACCGTGTCCGTCAGCCACCGACGGAACGACTCGTTGTCCATGAACTGCTTGAACAACTCCGTGTCGTCCTTCAGCACCGCAGTCATCACCCGCGCCAGCGCCTTGTCGTGCTCGATGCGGGCGTTCTGCTTGTCCGAGTTTCGGCGCGCGTTCTGGTAAGCCTTGTCGGCCGCCACCCGATTCGGGATGTCCTCGGTGATCAGCTTGTGCACGCGGTCCGTGTCGGACCAGGGTATGTTGCCGAACTGGTCGTTGAACGCCTTGAGGATGTTCGAGAGCCGGTCCAGCTCGGGTTCCGGCTTGCGGCCGCCGCCGGTCGTGGGCACCGGCCCGATCTGCGCATCCGCGTCGGGAAGCTGGATTTTCGCCACCGACTGCTTCTCCACGCGGTAGCTGTCCATGTCGATCGCCTCGAGGATGCCCTTGGACAGGTCTTCCTCCACCGGCGCCGGCAGCTTGGGCACGAGGAAGGTCAGGAAGATCGAGAGCTTCTCCCACTCGGCATTCGTGTAAGGCAGGATCGACGACAGGAACCCGTAGGTGCGCAGGAACGCCTTGGCCTTGCCCTTGAAATCCACCTGCCCGTCTTCGTCCAGCTGCTCCCGGTAGTCGGCGACGCAGGCGTCGAGGATCGGGTCGAGCCGGTCGCGGTCCGCGCCGCCGAGGTACAGCGCGGCGAACTCGTCCACCTGCGCGGCGGAATGAACCTGGTAGCCATCAAGCGCGGCCTTGAGATCGTGCAGCTTGTTCGGGTCGGTTTCCTCCGCGAGGATCGTCGTGCGGTAGTAGTCGGCGAACGCCTGCTGGATCGTGTCGGCGTCGTTCATGAAGTCGAGCACGAACACGTCGTGCTTCTTCGGATGTGCGCGGTTAAGCCTCGAGAGCGTCTGCACCGCCTTGATGCCGGAGAGCTGCTTGTCGACGTACATCGTGTGCAGCAGCGGCTCGTCGTAGCCGGTCTGGAACTTGTCAGCGCAGATCAGGAAGCGATACGGATCCTGCTGGATCTTGTCGGCGATCTGGCTCGATGGAAAGCCATTGAGCGACGCCTCGGTCACCTTGGCGCCGCCATATTCGTGCTCGCCGGAGAAGGCGACGATCGCCTGGTAGCGGCTCTTGCGCTCGGCCAGGTAGTCGCGGAGGGCGTGGAAGTACTGGATCGCGCGCTCGATGCCGCTGGTCACCACCATCGCCCGCGCCTCGCCGCCGATCTTGTTCAGCGCCAGCACCTGTTCATGGAAGTGGTCCACCATGATCTCGGCCTTGAGCCGGATCGCGTGATCGTGGCTCTCCACGTACCGGCGTAGCTTCTTCTTCGCCCGCTTGGTGTCGAACTCCGGGTCGCCCTCGACCTTCTTGATGAGCTTGTAGTAGCTGTCGACCGGCGTGTAGTGCTCGAGCACGTCCAGGATGAAGCCTTCCTGGATCGCCTGCTTCATCGTGTAGCTGTGGAACGGCCGGTGCTTCACCGTGCCGTCGGGCTGCGGGTCGGGCTCGCCGAAGATCTCGAGCGTCTTGTTCTTGGGCGTGGCGGTGAAGGCGAAGTAGCTGGCGTTGGGCAGCAACTTGCTGGCCTCCATCAGCCGGTTGATCCGGTCCTCGAGCGTCTCGTCTTCGTCGCTGACGCCCCCCGGCGAGAGCGCCATGGAGACTGCCGCCGACGTGCGACCGCCCTGGCTCGAATGCGCCTCGTCGATGACGATGGCGAACCTGCGCCCCCGGTGTTCGGCCCCGATCTCATCGAGGATGAACGGAAACTTCTGCACCGTGGAGATGATGATCTTCTTGCCCTCGGCGATGAACGTCCGCAGATCGCCCGAGCGTTCGGCGTGTCCCACCGTCGCACCCACCTGCGCGAACTGCTTGATCGTGTCGCGGATCTGCTGGTCGAGGATCCGCCGGTCGGTGACGACGATGATCGAGTCGAACACCGTAGCCTCGTCCTTCGTAAGGCCGATGAGCTGGTGCGCGAGCCAGGCGATCGAATTCGACTTGCCGCTGCCCGCCGAGTGCTGAATGAGATACCGCCGGCCCGCGCCGTTGGCCCGCGCGTCAGCCAGCAGCCGGCGCACCACGTCGAGCTGGTGATAGCGTGGCCAGATCTGCAGCGCCTTCTTCCTGCCGGTCTTCTCGTCCCTGGTCTCGACGACCTGCGCGTAGTTTTCCAGGATGTCGGTCAGCCCCGCGCGGGTGAGGACGTGCTTCCACAGGTAATCGGTCTTGAGCCCGTTCGGGTTGGGCGGGTTGCCGGCGCCGTCGTTCCAGCCCAGGTTGAACGGCAGGAACCACGAGCCCTTGCCCTTGAGGTGCGTGCAGAAGCGCACCTCGTGGTCGTCCACCGCGAAGTGCACCACGCAGCGCCCGAATTCGAAGAGCTTCTCGCGGGGATCGCGATCGCGCTGGTATTGCTGGACGGCGTCTTCGACCGTCTGCTTGGTCAGGCTGTTCTTCAGCTCGAAGGTGGCGACCGGCAGGCCGTTGATGAACGCGCCGAGATCGAGCGCGCGCTGCGTCTCGTCGCGGCTGTAGCGCAGTTGCCGCGTCACGCTGAAACGGTTGGCGGCATGGCGCTCGACCGCCTTGGCGTTGCCCGGCGAGGGCGTGCCGTAGAAGAAGTCGATCTGGTGGGCCCCGTGCTTCACCCCGTGGCGCAGCACGTCGATGGTGCCGCGTTTGCTGATCTCGCCCTGCAGCCGCGCCAGGAATTTGCGGCGGGTGGGTCCGTCGTGGTCGAGGTCCAGCACTTCGGCCACCTCGCGCTGCGTGGCACGCAGGAAGATGCCGAGCTGGTGGAGGTCGACGCAGTACTCGCGGTCGTAGTCGCCGGGCTCGCCGCCCACCCAGCCGGCGCCATGAACGGCGGGGCGTTCCTCGACCACATGGCGCGGCACGGTACCGGGGTCGCACGGCTCACCGGTCAGCGCGATGCAGATCAGGCGCTCGAGGCCGCGTTCGCTGGTGTCCGTCGTCACGGTCTTGCTCCCGGCTTCGCCTGCGAGCGCGGCGCCGCGACGAGCCCTTGCAGCTCGCCGGAGACCGCGATCACTTCGGCCAGCAGGCGGTCGTCGCGTTCCAAGTGGCCCTCGTACTCGGCGAGGTTGCGCCGCTCGTGCGCCTTCGCAAGCACCCGCCACTTCGTCGCATCCAGGCCGACCGTGTGCGGCAGCGTCTGGAACACGAGATAGCGGTTCTCCGACCGGTAACCTGCACGTCGCAGCGCGACGAGCGCCAGGGCATGCGCCGCGTTATAGGCGAGGTCGAACCGGCTGGAGTAGGACAACTCGACCCGACGGGCATCAGCCAACCGTTCGTCCGCCGAACGCAGCAGTCCTGCGATCTCGTCGTCCGTAGGAGGTTCGCGCTTGAGCTTGCCGATGCGCGCGAGGTTGTCGAGTTCAGCCGAGCGCATCGTCCGAGCCCAGCACGAAGAGGCGCGGCTGACCGGCGATACGCACCCCGAACCCCGCTTGCTTCTGTCTGCGCCGCCACGCGGCGAGCGTCATCAGATTGGGACTGATCGTGCGCGCGAGCGCGGATTCGACCGGCTGCAGCGCGCCGTAGAGGTCGGCGTAGTCGAGCTCGTCCGCGACGACCATCAGGTCGATGTCGCTGGCGGCGCGATCCGTGCCCTTGGCGACCGAGCCGTAGACGAAGGCGGCGTGGATATGCCCGGCGAGCGGCGCGAGCGCCGCCCGCAGCGGGCCGAGCAGCCCGGAGGTCTTGAGGATCAGGCCATGCAGTTCGTCGAACACGGGACTCGCCCGGTTGGCCTGGTAGTACTTCTGATTGCCGATGCGCTCGACCGACACCAGTCCCGCATCGGCGAGGCGCGTCAGCACCCGCTGGACCGCGCCGGTTCCCGAGTCCGCGAGCCGGATCAGCTCCCCGCTCTGGAAGCGCCGATCGGGCTGGCCGAACAGAAGCCCCAGCACCACCTGCTGCACGGGCGTGAACAGGGCGCCGGCCAGGCCGCCCGCCGGGGCCGGATCGACGCGGGGTTCCATGGGCGTTCCCATTTCGGGAACGATCATACCCGAATTGGGAATGTCTGGCGCGGCCGTCCGCCGGTGCGGCGGGGCGCGCGAGGCCGACGGGACGGGTCGGACGCCGCGCGTCATTCGTCGAGCGCCGCCGTGGGTTCGGCATCGATGCCGACCTCGTCCTGGTCGCCCTCGGTCTCGCCGTCCGCCGATGCTTCGGTTTCGTCCATCAGGTCGGAATCGTCCGCCTCGACGGGCAAGTGCGCCGCCGCTTCGCGTACGTCGAGCTTGCCGGTGACGACGTCGGCGATCAGGCGGGTGCGGTATTCGCGCAGATGAGATATCTCGTTCGTCGCCAAAGTCTGCGCGCGGCTTGTCTCGGCAAGCTCGACATCCAGGAAGTCGACGATTAGGTCCTGCTCTTCGCGCGGCGGGACAACGATAGCCAAAGCCTTGATGTCTGCGACGTTGATCCGATTAAACGTCGAGCCGATCAGCAGCAGGGCCAACTGATGCTGCATGGCCGGACTGCGCAGAAAGTAGTTGAGGTATCGCTGACTCTCCGCGCTCGATCGGATCAGGCATACGTCTTGACCCATCGCCAAAGGGTTGTCCGTGTTCACGATCGCTGCGGCCCCAACGCTGACGTTTCGACAGTAGATGAGGTCTCCCTTGCGGGGTTGGCGCCCCCCCTCAATTAAACTCTTGAACGAGTCCACGGTAGTGCGCTTTGCGTTGGCAAGCGATAACTCGAACGACTGAACTTCACGCACGCTCGCGAGCGGAATGCCGTCTACGTTGTCGACGAACGGAACCGTTAGGTGCTTGCAGTCCGTCACCGACCATCGACGACGCAACGGGAGAACCTCCCAATGCTCCGGCACATCCCCCAGCCACTCTACGCCGGAGGGCTTGAGGCGGACGTTGGGGTCGAGGCCGCGGGTGACGGCGCGGTGGATGAGGGCCTGCTTCTGCTCCTCCAGCAGCTTGATCAGCTTCTGCTTCGCGCGGATGTACCGCCGGATCCGCCGGTCCGCGTGGTCGAGGAAGCGGACGATGGTGGCTTGTTCAAGGACGGGCGGGAGGCACGAGTAGATCATCTTGAAATGCTCGGGCCGCAAGCTCCACATGTCCGACGTGATTCCGTAGGACCATCGCTCGGCCTCTTTCGCGAAAGCCGGAGTCCGAAGCAAGTAGTGCAAGTAGCGAGGGGCGGCTCCTTCGCGCGGACGCTGCACGACGTACGCCGGGCTGACGATCCCTTCGTACTCAGACACCCCGATCGCGCCCTGCCAGGCGCGCATCTTGTTGTAGGCGATGTCACCCGGGCGGACGAGCTTGTACGCGGACTTGTCCAGATTAGAGCTGTCCTTCTTCGCGGTGTCTTCGAGCAAGGCTTGCTGACGAATCACCCCTTTCGTGATCGTGACCGAGAGCATGTCCGCCCCAGGATGGCCTCGTTCCTTGACCTCGGTAAAGACCGCGCGATTTGGCAGAATCTGCCAATGCTCCGGCACCTCCCCGAGCCACGGCACGCCAGAGTCCTTCAGTGCGGCATAGGACCTGACATCAGCCAAGGGCGCCTTCTCGAACTCCAGCTCAGCGGCGTACGCTGGCGCCGGCGCCTCTCTCGCCGATGGAGGAGCGTCGAATAGCGACGTTTGCTCCGCTAGTTCTTGGACAGGCCGACGGTCAGCCGGAATATCGGCTGGCGCGGTGGTGGCATCCTGCGTCGGCAGGGCACTCGCGCCGATGGCTCCGATCGGCAGGTCAAATAGTAGGAACTCTGGAATCTCTGGCGGCTCGACCGTGCAGAGCGCGCCGTGCCCTTGCATCTTGACGGCTTCCCGCAGCTCCATTAGCAGGCGCCCAAGCACGTTCATGCCGACCAGCGTCTGCTCGTCCACGGGCTTCGCGCCCCAGAAGTCATCTCTGCGCGACTCCTCGACGATCGGTCGATCGCCCGTGCGCAGCAACAGGTCGCTGAACTTCGCCCAGTTCTGCGCCAGCTTCACACGCAGCCACCAGCGCATCACCTGTACGCGCACGCGGTCCCAGACCGGACGCGAGCACTTGCGATTCGGCTTGTCCTTCATCTTGGCGGTCATCGGGCTCGCCTGCCCGATGATCCGCCGCTGGGCCTC